>CAIKKJ010000067.1 GCA_903827955.1 uncultured Verrucomicrobia subdivision 3 bacterium | reverse complement strand
GCAGCGTGAAAATCCGGAGGTTCAATTACGACGACAGGTAATCGAACGACAGGTGCATGACCTCAAAGCCCAGCCACCCCAACTGCGCGCCACCAATTCCGTCGCTGCCCGCGAGGTCAGCGTGGTGGAACCGCCCGATATCAGCGCTTTTGAAGTTCAAGGCGACAGCCGCGTCATTGACCTCCGTGGCTGGCAAGAAGTGCCGGCCGAAAAAGTCAGCGAACATTTCTGCGGGGTGACCATGCAGCGGCAGTTAAGATTGAAAAAAATCGCCGCCGCCGACCGGTTTGAGATGCTCGCGCAAACCATGGGGCTGGATCTGTGCTGGAACAGCAATGACGATTTTCCATTTCTCTTGGAATCCCAAATCGGCAACGGCATGGTTGGCGGCCAGCCGATGAAAGTTCGCAAGCTGTCCGTTGATGTATCGCACATCAAAATCGGGAGCGAGTTTGAACTGGACAACACCATTACCTACTGGAACCCCTTGCAAAGCGAGGCGGACCAATGGTTCGGGGTCGTGGGCTACCACCGGGCGTTTGCGGTGTCCATGCTCCTGCTTTTTCCCGATGCCAAGCCGATCAAAAGCTACACGTTGAGCGTGGCCGCCGAGGGCAAAGAAATGCCTGTCCCGTTTGCCGGCTCCCGCATCGTGCTCCAAGGAAAATCCAAAGACTGGATCTACTGGGAAATACCCGAGCCCAAGGCGGGCTATGTCTACCGCTTGAGCTGGACCTGGTGATTTCTGCCGCAAACTATTTTTTGTCCAGCGACACCGGCTTGTAGCCGCCGCGCGATTTGAAATACAGCAGCAGGGCGAGATAGCACGCGAAGGTGAAGGCGGGGAACATCGCCATCTTGCCCAGCGCGCTGAACTGGCCGGCAGTTTCGGCGGACTTGATATCCGCCTGCAATTTTTCGTCGGTGATGGCAGCCTTCTTGTCCGGGTCAATCGCCACATACGCGCCGAGCAGATAATCTTTCTTCACCGTCACCGACTGGTAGAGCGCGGGGTTGGCCGCCTGCAATTGCTGGGTGGTGGAAGATTCCTGCATGTAGCCAAGAAACGGCGTGCTCAAGATGCCCACGGCCAGCATCCCGATACCGCCCATGGCGTTCAGGGTGAGCGCGCCGCCCTTGGGACATTGCTCGGAGGTCAGGCCAAGAATCGTCGGCCAAAAGAAAGTGATACCGATGCCGAACAGCGTGGCGGCGGCGAAGATGACGCCAACCGTAGCGTGCGCGGTGTGCGACATCGCGAGGATGCCAATCGAAGCCAGCGCAGAACACATCGCGAGCAGGCCGAGCGGGGAAAACTTG
Source organism: uncultured Verrucomicrobia subdivision 3 bacterium (assembly GCA_903827955.1). GTDB lineage: Bacteria > Verrucomicrobiota > Verrucomicrobiia > Limisphaerales > UBA11358 > UBA11358. The sequence continues at coordinate 369 of CAIKKJ010000067.1, read as the reverse complement.
TGCGCGAGCGCGCCGGCACAGAAGCGCAAAATCAACATGATGGCCGAAGTATAGACGAGCACCCAGGCGGAGTTGTAGCCGGCGGCTTTCATCGGAGCTTCCATGAGCGAGGTAATCCAACCGTTGGTGCCGAGTTCGGTGGTGGCCTGCGGCATCATGATGACGATGAGGAACGCGAGCAGCAACCGGCCAAAGGATTTGGTGATGGCGGCGAACGCAACCACGACTACGCCGGTAAGCAGCCAACTGACATTTTGCGACCAGCCAAAAACCTGGCCAAGCTGCGCGAACACGAGACCGAAGCCAACGAACGCGCCGAACACGCCGAGTTCCTTGAGCATTGAAAGATAACTGACGCCAGCCTGTTCG
>CAIKKJ010000066.1 GCA_903827955.1 uncultured Verrucomicrobia subdivision 3 bacterium | reverse complement strand
TGCAGCGAGTCCGGGTTGAAAAGGAATAACGTGCGGCAAAGCATGTAAACACCGGCGGCCACCATCGTCGCGGCGTGGATCAAGGCGGACACGGGGGTCGGGCCTTCCATCGCGTCCGGCAACCAAACGTGCAGCGGGAACTGTGCGGACTTGCCCATGCAGCCGCAGAAAATCAGGAGGGCGGCGACCGTCGCGCAACAGCCGAGCGCAGCGGGGTTGGCGGCCATGATGGATTGCAGCGCGCCGAAGCTCAACGAACCGAGCAGCCCCCAAACCATCAGGATGCCCGCGAGAAATCCGAAGTCGCCGAGGCGATTGACAATGAAGGCTTTTTTCGCGGCGTCGCCGGCGCTGGGTTTTTCAAACCAGAAACCGATGAGCAAATAGCTGGAAACACCGACCAGTTCCCAGAAGATGAACATCATCACGAAATTATTCGCGAGGACGATGCCGAGCATCGAGAAAGTGAACAGGCTCAAGCACGCGAAGAAGCGCGCCATGCTTCCGTCTTCGTGCATGTAACCGTAGGAGTAGATGTGAATCAGCCCGCCGACGCCGGTGACGACGAACAACATCATCAAGCTCAACGCGTCGAGCTTGAGGCCAAAATCAATTTGTAGTCCGCCGATGGAAAGCCAGTTCGTGAAAGTTTCGTCCTGCCCAACAGGCAGGTGAAATCCGTTTGCTTGAACGAAAAGGACGGAAAGAATGAACCCAGCGACCACCGCGCCGATGGAGATGAGGCTGCTGACAGTTTTGTTGCGGAGAAAAAAGAGCGTTATCACCGCCGCTGACAGCAGCGGCAGGAACAAAATCAGCCAAGGAAATAATTCGTGTTTCATCCGTCAGAGTTTCATCGAGGTCAAATCTTCGACATGCGCGGACTGGCGTTTGCGGTAGAGCGCCACAATCAGCGCGAGGCCGACCGCCACTTCCGCCGCCGCCACAGTGATGATGAAAAAAACCAGCACCTGGCCGTCGAGCTTGTTGTTGAACCGCGAAAAAGAGACAAGCGCGAGGTTCGCCGCGTTGAGCATCAGCTCGAGCGACATGTAGATCACGAGCAAATTGCGGCGCATGATGACGCCGAGCAGCCCCAGGCTGAACAGCATGAAGCTCACGAACAGATAATGATGGAGGCCGACGTTCATGTTATTCGAGTTTCTTTTTGCTCAAGAGAATCACACCGACCATAGCCACAAGTAGGAGCACGGAGACGATTTCAAACGGGAGCGTGTATTGCGTGAACAGGAGTTTGCCGAGCGCGTAGGTTTCACCTTCGAGCGTAGGCGGCGCGGCGTCCGTTTTGACAGAGGCGAGCGCCTTCACAAAAATACTGACGACGATGCCGACGGAAACCAAGCCGGCGGCGAGACCGAAAAATTTGATGCGACGACGTTGTTCTTCCTTCAAGTCGAGCAACATGATGACGAACAGGAACAACACCATGACCGCGCCGGCGTAGACGAGAATCTGAACAGCTGCGAGAAAGAACGCGTGCAGCAGCAGGAACAGGCCGGACATCGAGATGATCGTCAACACGAGAAACATCGCGCTCGTGACCGGATTACGGCTGAACGGATTCGCGACCACGAGGACGGCGCACAGCAGCGTCAGCGCCGCGAAGACGTAAAATAAAACGTCCGTCACGTTGCTCGCGCTCAATAAATTGTTGATCTGTTCCATCTGATTAGAGCTTCACCGGAAAATTTTCCTGCGCCTTCGCTTCGTCCAGTTTCAGTTTCCACTTCTGGATGCCGGGGCTGACGCCGCCGAGCGACAGGAGTTTTTCCTTGTTGTAAATCATCTCCGCGCGGCTCGTGCCGACGAGGGAATAATCTTTCTGCAAAAAGATCGCCTCTTCGGGACAAACTTCCTGGCAGAAGCCGCAGTAGATGCAGCGGAGCATGTTGATCTCGAATTCCGCCGGCATCTTTTCGGCATTCGTGCGATCGGCTTTCGCGCCTGCATCGCCGGGGGGCGTGATGCGGATGGCTTTCGGCGGACAAACAAATTCGCAGAGCTGGCAAGAGACACATTTCGTGTGGCCTTCCTGATCCTTCACGAGATAGGGAGCGCCGCGATAATGGTCGGGCACGGTCCATTTCTGTTCGGGATATTCCATCGTCACAACCTTGCCCTTGACGAGCGTGTTCCAAGCGTGCTTGGTCGTCACCTTGATGCCGCCGATGATGGCCGGCAGATAAAGCTTTTCCCAAAACGTCAATGGTTTGCGGTCAACGGTAATCGCCATATCAGCTCCTCATCCACAGCCAGAGAGCCGTGATTAAAATGTTCACCAACGCGAGCGGCAGAAATGTCCGCCAGCCCAAATCCATCAACTGGTCGTAGCGGAAACGCGGGAACATCCAGCGCACCCAAATAAATACGACCATGAAGAAAAGCATCTTCACGAGGAAAACCAAAATGTGCGCGATGCCCATGCCGAGCGAGGTCGCCGCGTGATCGAGTCCCCAGAACGGCAGCGTCCAGCCGCCAAAGAACAGCGTGACCATCATTGCAGACGAAGAAACCATGTTCGAGTATTCCGCGAGGAAGAAGAGCGCGAATTTCATCGAGCCGTATTCCGTGTGGTAGCCGCCGACGAGTTCAGTTTCCGCTTCCGGCAAATCAAACGGCGTGCGGTTCGTTTCCGCGAACGATGACACCATGAAAATCACGAACGCGATCGGCGCATACATCACCAGCCAGCCGTGGTCGGCCTGCCAAGAAATGATTTTGCCCAGATTCAAATTGCCGACAATGAGCAGCACGGGAATCACGCTCATGCCCATCGCAATTTCATACGAGATCATCTGCGCGCTCGAACGGATGCCGCCGAACATCGGATACTTCGAGTTCGCCGCGTAGCCCGCGAGCACGATGCCATACACGCCCATCGAGACGATGCCGAACGTGTAGAGGATGCCGACGTTCAAGTCCGCGAGCACCATCTTCTGATTGCCCATCACCGAGCCGAACGGAATCACCGCGACCGTGAGCATCGCCGGAATCACCGCAATCGCCGGGGCGAGGAAGAAATAAATTTTCTTCACGCCTGCGGGAGTGAAATCTTCCTTGAACATGAATTTCAATCCGTCCGCGAGCGGCTGGAACATGCCCCAGCGCGTGAGCAAGGGGCCGAGCACGGGAATATATTTTGCAAATGGCGGCGCGCAGCGATTCGGGCCGACGCGGTCCTGAATCCACGCGGAAATTTTGCGCTCGGCCAGCACGGAGTAGGCGACGAGGCCCTGCACCACGCCAACGATGATGGCGAGCTTGACCAAACTGAAGATGATGAAATTCCAGTCCATTTTTTAACGAAGCTTTTCCGAGTCTTGCATTTCTTTCAATTTCTTCAACGCTATTTGCCGAGCTTGCAACATATGCTCACCAAGTCGCCAAAAATTCAACGGAGCCAATTTCACTTCCTGCGACTCAACCAATGCGTCCTCGCGAAAATTGCCATGTATTTTTACCCAAACCGTCCACATTTTTCCGCCGCCAAAAGAATTAAAAGTGAAAACCGTATCTCCAATTCTATAGATTTCTTTCCTTGTTTCTAGTTTTTGCTCCCGACATGTTGTAATCCAAGAATCAACCTTGGGAAGACTGCTGACGAAGCCAACTAAATCATTCAACGGGACTGTGACTATCGTGGAAAAATTTCCGTCGCCGAATTTTAGATAGAAATCTTCTCCACCGGTATACAAATCAAATTTTACAGGGACTGCAACATCTTGCTTCAAAAGCTCGTTGTATTTGTAAGCTCTTATATCGCTCTTTTGATAAACAACATCTTTGATGGCTTGTCGGGCTTTTCCCAGCTCGATCGTTTTTTCTTTGTCACCAGATTCGTAGGCTTTAACGACAGCCTCTGCCGCCGTAATCAGCGCCTCCACAGCCTGAACATCTTCGCCAATATATTGAGACTTGTTTGCATTGCCATCCAGCAATCCAATTTTAGCTTTGCTATAATAAAATTCGGCTGGATCAATGGCAGCGTTTGTAGCGGTTACTGTCGCATTGGTTGGCGTAGTCATCCGCTTTAACAAAGCATAATTCGTTCTGGCGAGTTCCGTGTTGAACTGATCAATTTTTGCCTCGCCTCCGCCAAGCGGCACAACGAAATAGCCCCTTTCAAAACGTAGAACATCAAACGAATCACCAGCACCGACATCTACCGTTTTAGAAAATTTTCCACCTTGGTAAACGGCTGCTTTTGCGGCATCGCGAATCGTTATTTGTTTTGGCAATTCTGCTGCAAAAGAAACATTTTCGGTAAATAGAATTCCGCCAGAGATTAAGCAAAATGCAGATACAGCAGTGAGGCTGCGAGCGCACCCGCAACTTACTGTTGTTCGGCTTTGAAAGCCTGATTGCATTACGCTGTTCATTTTAGATTTGCACCGTCACGCCGGTGTCGCCGAGGGATTGCCACGTCACGCCGTTGAACGCGGGCACTTCCTTCGCCATTTGATTGAACAGACCTTCGATGGTCACAAAGCCGTTCTGGCCGGTGACGTTGTGGACGAGGTCATGCAAAAATTCCCATTCGGCGCGCGCGTCGCCGGGCGCCTCCACGGCTTTCATGAATTTCTGGACGCGTCCTTTGGTGTTGGTGAACGAGCCGCGTTTTTCCGCGTGCGCCGCCCCTGGCAAAACATAATGGGCGAGCTTCGTCGTGTCGTTCGGCAAAATGTCGCTGACGATCAGCGTGTCGAGTTTCGCGAGCAATTCCGGCGTGAGGCCGTGTTCGTCCACGACTTCGCTGATGGTTTCGCGCTCGCGCAATTTTTCGTTGCTGACCGCGCGCTTGACGATGTTCTCGCCGAAAACGATGAGCGTCTTGATTTTTCCGCTGGCGATGCCGTCGGAAATTTTCACCAGGTTGATGCCCATCTCGGTGAAGCAAATGCCCGTGAGCCGCGCGCCGTTCGTGTTCGGATTTTTGTCCGCGCTGACGAGAATTTTGTCGCCCTTGCCATCACGCGGAATGGAATCGCTGATCGCACCGAGCTTGGCTTTTAATTTTGATATCAGCCAAAGCTCCTCGTTCGTCTGCCGCGCCGAGGCGACAATCGCGACGGAACCCGCCGGAGTTTTTTTCAGCTTGTCGGAAATTTCGTTGAGCGCCGCCGTCCAGGTGGATTTTTGTCCGCGCACCAGAACGTCTTTCAAACGGTCGGCGCGGCCGATCCACTTGTAATTCAAACGTCCGCTGTCGCACATCCACGAGCCGTTGACGGCGTCGTTGTCGCGCGGCGTGAAGCGATAAATTTTTTCTTCGCGCGAACCGATGAGCGCGCTGCAGCCGGTGCCGCAGTTCGTGCACAGGCTCTTGGTTTCCTTGAGGAACCACGCGCGCATCTGGAAACGAAAATCTTTCGACGTGAGCGCGCCGACGGGACAGATGTCCACCGTGTTCAGCGTGTAATTGTTGTCGAACGGCATCCCGGGGAACGTCGCAATCGTGTTGTAGCTGCCGCGATTGATGATACCGAGCGCGTCATCGCCCGCGATGTCCTTCGTGAAACGAATGCAGCGCGTGCAAAGAATGCAGCGCTCGGCGTCGAGCATGATGCGCGGTCCGAGATCAACGGCCTTCGGCTTATGAACCTTTGCCTCGACAAAGCGGCTCTCGCTCTGGCCGTAGTCCACCGAATATTCCTGCAATTTGCATTCACCAGCCTGATCGCAAATCGGACAGTCGAGCGGGTGGTTGATGAGCAGCGATTCGAGGACGCCTTCGCGCATCTGTTTCACCGCCGGCGTCTTCGTGTAAATTTCCATGCCTGGCGAAATCGGCGTCGCGCAGGAAATCGCCGGACGCGGCATCTTGGAAATTTTCGGCGAACCGTCCGCGTTCAAAATCGGCTTGCGATCCGGCCCCATCGCGGGCATGCCGTATTCCACGAGACACATGCGGCAGTTGCCGACGACCGGCAATTTCGGATGATAGCAATAATGCGGCACGTCGGTCTTGGCCAGCTCGCACGCTTGAATCATCGTCGTGGGCGTGAGCTTGCCCGACCAGTCCGCGATCAGGCGCGGCACTTCGATTTCGCGCCCGTCCACCTTGACCTTGATCTTCTCGATCGCGGTCGGCGCGGGCTTCGTTTCAGTTGTGGCGGCGGTTGACATTGAAATCAGTGATGCGCGGCTTCCAAATGTTTGGTTTCAGCGGGCGCGGAAATATCCTTTGCGCGGCGCGCTTCATCGGCGGCACCTTTCGCGACAAATTCGTCTTTGAACTTCGCGACGAAACTTTGCACCGGCCATGAGCAGGCTTCGCCGAACGCGCAGATCGTGCGGCCACCAGGAATGTTGTCGGCAATCTTCACGAGATAATCGGCGTCGCTCGCGCGGCCTTCGCCGTGCGTGAGGCGATGCAGCGTCTTGCTCATCCAAAGCGAGCCTTCGCGACAGGGCGTGCATTGGCCGCAGCTTTCATGCGCGTAAAATTCGGAGAGATTTGCGAGCGCCTCAACAATGTCCGTGGAATCATCCATCACGATGATGGCGCTCGAACCGCTCATGGAACCGGCGGCGGCGAGCGAGTCAAAATCGTAAGGCAAATCGAGCATGTCCGTCTCGACCAAAATTTCTTTGCCCTCGGCGTCTTTTTTCTTGAGCTTGAATTTCTCGCCCGCCTTGAAAACTTTTGCCGAAGAACCGCCGGGAATCACGGCCTTCAACTTGCGACCATCACGCAGCCCGCCGCCAAATTTCGGGTCGTTGATGAGTTCGCCGATGGTCGCCTTGCCGGTTTCGATTTCGTAATAGCCCGGTTTCTTGACGTGGCCGCTCAAGCTGACGATGCGTGTGCCGGTATTGTTCGGCGTGCCGAGCTTGGCGAATTCCGCGCCGCCCATCGCGACGATGTGCTTCACGTTGCAGAGTGTCTCGACGTTGTTGACGATGGTCGGGCACATCCACAGGCCGAGCACGGCCGGGAAATACGGCGGCTTGATGCGCGGATACGGCCGCTTGCCTTCAAGCGATTCGATGAGACCGGTTTCCTCGCCGCAAATGTAAGCACCAGCGCCACGATGAACGTGCATCTCCAAATCGTAACCGCTGCCGCAAATATTTTTACCGAGAAAACCTTTGGCGCGGGCTTCTTTCAGCGCTTCATTCAGGATTTTTGCGCCGTCCACCATTTCGCCACGGATGTAGATGTAGGCGAGATGCACGTCGTTCGCGAAACATGAAATCGCCATGCCTTCGATCAACTGGTGCGGATCCTTATACATGATCTGCCGGTCCTTGAACGTGCCGGGTTCAGATTCGTCCGCGTTACAGATGAGATAAATCGGCTTGCCGCTCTTGCGGTCAACAAAACTCCACTTGAGGCCGCAGGAAAAACCCGCGCCGCCGCGACCGCGCAAGCCGGAGATTTTCACGTCCTCGCGGATTTGTTCCGGGCCGGAAAGCTTTTTGCCGTCGGGCAAATCCTTGGGCTGGAGGGCGAGCGCCTTCTTCAAATCGTTGTAGCCGCCATGACGCAAATAGCACTCGATGTCCCGGCTGTAACCGGGTTCATCGGCGTATTTCAAAATCAATTTGTATTCTTGCGCCATAGCAACTTGACTCTCAGTAAAAATTCTCTAGCTTAACCGTCCCATCCTGCCCGATGGTGTAACGGTAGCACAACAGACTCTGAATCTGTTTGTCATGGTTCAAATCCATGTCGGGCAACCATTTCATTTGCAGCCACCCACGATCTCGTCCGCTTTCTTGTGGCTTACGCCTTCGTAAAAATTATCGCCGACCATCATCACCGGTGCGGTGCCACAGCTCGCGAGGCACTCGACAAATTCCACGGTGAACTTTCCGTCCTTCGTCGTCTGGGCGCCGTGCTTATGCGCGTCCAAACCGAGTTTGTCGCAAAAATGTTTGTGCAATTCATACGCACCGCCGAGCGCGCAGCTCAACGTGCGGCAGACTTTAATCTGATACTTGCCCATCGGCTGCTGCCGGAGCATCGGATAAAACGTCAGGATCTCAAAAACGTTAATCGGCTGGAGTTCCAGCTTCTTCGCCGTCCACTGCACGGCTTCGGATGAAATCCAGCCAAATTTTTCCTGGATCGCGTGCAGCACCATCAGCGACGCAGCGCGCTTCACCGGATAGTGCGTGATCAGCTCGTTCACTTCCGCTTCCAGTTCAGGTGTGGCTTGAAAACTCATCGGTCAGATTCTCCCATCACAAAATCCAGCGAACCCAAAATCACGGGCACGTCGCTGATCATGCAGCCCGGCATCAGTTCACCGAGGATGCTCAAATTGATGAACGAGGGCGCACGGATCTTCAGGCGATATGGCGTGCCGCCGCCCTTGCTGTTGATGTAAAAACCAAGTTCGCCCTTCGGATTTTCGTGGCCGAAATAAACTTCGCCGGGCGGGCAATTCACGCCTTCGGTCACAAGCATGAACTGATGGATCAATTCCTCCATGCTCGACAAAACTTTTTGCTTCGAGGGCAACGTGATTTTTCCGTCAGCGACGTTGACCGGTTCCTTGGATTTGTTTTCCGCGCCACCGGGAATCTTGTTACAGCACTGCTCCAAAATTCTCATGCTCTGCTTCATCTCTTCCATGCGGACGAGGTAGCGGTCGTAACAATCGCCAACGCTGCCAAGAGCGACGTCGAAATCTAAATCCTTGTAGCAAAGATACGGCTGGTTCTTGCGCAAATCCCAGTTCACGCCAGAGCCGCGCAAATTCGGGCCGCTCAAACCGTAATCAATCGCCATCTCCTTCGAGACGACGCCGAGATCGCGCAGACGATCAACCCAGATGCGATTGCGCGTGAGCAGCGTGTGCGCTTCGGCGAGCGCGACGGCAAATTCTTTGAGGAACTGGCGGACTTGATCGCACCACGTCGGCGGCACATCGCGCATCAAACCGCCGATGCGCGTGTAGCTTGTCGTGAGCCGCGCGCCGCTCGCGGCTTCGGCGAGGTTGTAAATTTTTTCGCGCTCGGTGAACGTCAGCAAGAAAACCGTGACCGCGCCGGTGTCCATCGCGAACGCGCCGAGACCGAGCAAATGCGAGGAAATACGCGCGAGTTCGGAAACCATCACGCGGATGTATTGGCAGCGCGGCGGCAATTTGTCGTGGATGCCGAGAAGTTTTTCGACCGCGAGTGCGTAAGCGACGTTGTTCGCCAACGGCGCAAGATAATCCAGGCGATCCGTGTAAGGGATGAACTGGGTGTAAGTCATGTTCTCGGCGATTTTTTCGTCGCCGCGATGCAGATAGCCGACATCGGGATCAGCCTTGGTGATGATTTCGCCGTCCAGCTCCAGCACGATGCGCAACACGCCGTGCGTGGCCGGATGCGACGGCCCCATGTTCAGCACCATCTTCTCGCCGTGAATGTCCGCAGCATCCTCGACCGCCTGCGCAGCGCGCGCGGCAGAATCAAGGATTGAAATGTCTTGGGCGGTGGCCATGAAAATTATTTAAGCTTCCCGTCAATGAGCCGTTTGTCACTGATGGCGCGTTCAGCATTTTCAGGAACACGCACGCGCGGCTCGCGCGCAATCGAATCGCTGCTGCTCGGCACCGTCACGAACGGTCCGCCTTCCATTGGCGTCACTTTGGTGAACGCCACGCCCGGCAAATCCGTCGGCTTGCCGGCGAGCGGGAAATCTTTCCGCAACGGATGATACGGATAGCCTTCCCACATCAAAATCCGGCGCAAATCAGGATGACCGCTGAAACCGATGCCCATCAGGTCGTAAATTTCGCGCTCGTGCCAGTTAGCGGTGCGCCAGACCGGCAAAATGCTCGGCAGCTCGGATTTCTCCTCGCTGACGTCGGTTTTGATGCGGATTTCAGTTCCGTTAACGGTAGCGCGCAAGTGATAGACCACCGTCCAGCGCGGATCTTCGCCGTAATTGTCCACGCTACAAATGTCCACGAGATAATCGAAGCCAATGCTTTTGGCGAAACGGCAGACGTCAAAAATCTTTTCCGCGTCGGAAATTTTCAGCGTGATTTCGCCGCGAAACTCCGTCGGTTCGGCGACGAGGTCACCGAACTTGGTCTTGATTTTATTGGCGGATTCGAGGGCGGACACTTTTATTTTTCCTGAAGGTTCAAAAGCTTTGCTGCAACCGTTCCCTGCAAGATGGGCTGCTTACCGATTTTTTCTTGAATTTTCATCAGCGCGTCCAGAAACGCTTCGGGACGGGGCGGGCAGCCGGAAATATAAACGTCCACGGGAACAATCTGATCCACGCCTTGCAACGTCGCGTAGCTGCGATACATGCCGCCGCTGGACGCGCACGCGCCCATCGCGATGACCCACTTGGGTTCGGGCATCTGGTCGTAAATGCGCTTGAGAAAGCCGGCGGATTTGTAAGTGACCGTGCCGGCGACAACCATGCAATCGGCCTGGCGCGGCGAAAAGCGCATGACCTCGGAACCAAAGCGGGAAATATCAAACCGGCTCGCGCCGACGGCCATCAGTTCAATCGCGCAGCAGGCGAGCCCCATCGGCATGGGCCAAACGGAATTTTTGCGGAACCACGCGAGCGCGGCGTCAACGGTCGTGAGGACGACATCGCCTTCAATCTTCGAGTTGTAACCGATTTCGGTTTGCGTGGTTTGAGCCTGCATGATGCAAATTTTTGCGCTGGTGAAAGCGCGTAAAGAGCCTAGCTACCGGTAAAAATCGTCGCAAGATTAAATTTGTGATTTTTTTCACAAGGATGAAGAATCGCGCCAAGTTTCGACGGCAACAGCACGGTTGTGTGATGAGGTTGCGCTTGTGACGAGCGCCGGTTTGCGGCTTAATTGAAAAAACGCGGCGGCGCGACACTATGAAAACTTTTGCCGAATCAAATTTTCCGGGGCGACTCATCGCCGTCGAAGGACTGGATGGCTCCGGCAAGTCCACGCAGATTTATCTACTCAAACGCTGGCTGGAAGCCGAAGGCATCAAGGTTTATTTCAGCGAATGGAATTCTTCCGAACTCGTAAAATCCGCGACGAGCAAAGGCAAGAAGCGCGAACTGCTCACGCCGACGACTTTCAGTTTGATTCACGCGACGGATTTCGCCGACCGCTACGAACGCCACCTCGTTCCCCTGCTCCGCGCGGGCTATATCGTGTTGTGCGACCGTTATGTGTTCACGGCGTTCGCGCGGGACGTGACGCGCGGCTGTCCGCCGGACTGGGTGCGCGGCAATTATAGTTTCGCCTGCGCGCCGGATTTGACGATGTTTTTCAAGGCGGATTTGGACGTGTCTTTGAATCGTATTTTGGAAGGTCGTCCAAAATTGAAATTTTTTGAGGCCGGCATGGACTTGCGACTTTCAACTGATCCTTACGAAAGTTTTAAAATTTTTCAGGGCCGCATTCTGGAGCAGTATCTTGCGATGAGCAAAGAGTTCAAGTTCGTGACGATGGATGCGAATCAGAATGTTGAATCGCAGCAAAAAATCGTGCGCAAGCTGGTGAGCGAAAAAATTGACCTAAAAAGATTCAAGCGCCGCAGCCCGCTGCCGCTGCCGCCGTCGTTGCAGGTGAAAAATGGCCCGGACGAAAAAGACGAACTGGGAGGAGACAAGGCCGCATGAAAAAATTCGACGCCAAAAATTCCCGCCGCTTTTACGGCCATGGTATCCCGCATATCAAGCCCTCGCAGCTCATCGGCAAACTCATCGTCGTCGAAGGCGCGGACGGTTCCGGCCGCTCCACGCAAATTGCACGGCTCGTGGACTGGCTGGAAACCGGCGGCCACCCCACCGTGCAAGTCGGGCTGAAACGCTCCACGCTCGTCAGTGAAGAATTGGAAATGGCGCAAAACGGAAACGTCCTTAGTCGCACCACGCTCGCGCTGTTTTACGCCACGGACTTTGCCGACCAGTTGGAAAACATGATTATTCCCGCGCTGAAAGCAGGCTTCATCGTGCTGGCCGACCGTTACATTTACACGCTGATGGCGCGCGACATGGTCCGGGGCATGGATGAAAAATGGTTGAAAAACCTTTACGGCATCGCGCCGGAACCGGACGCGGTATTTTATCTTTCCGTCGAACCAAACGAACTGGTGCAGCGCAATCTTTCCAAGACGGCAACGCTCGACTACTGGGAAAGCGGCATGGATCTCGGCCTCTCGCGCGATTTATTTGACAGCTTCCTGAAATACCAGCAACACATGGGCGAAGCCTTCCGCAAACTCCAGAAAACCTACCGGTTTGAAATCGTGGATGCCAACCGCTCGACGGAATCTGTGACGAAGGAATTGAGGAAAAAAATCGGCGAACTGCTGGAAGAAAAATAATTACGGCGCGTTCGTCAACGCCGCTGGCGGCGGTAGAAGACTCGCCCGCGCCGCTTCGAGCGCCTTCATCCGCTGCGCTTCCAACAGCAGGACTTGGGCTTCAGGTGAAAGTCCGCTGTTTAGCCCGCCGGCGTTTTTCTTGTTGGGACGTTTCACCATCTCATCAAACTGCCTCAACTGGTCCGGCTTCAGCACGTCGCGGATTTCCAGACGCGCATCATTCATTGACTTCTTCACCTGAGTCTGTCCGTCGTTGATGATTTTTTGGATGGCCTCATGCTGCTCCGGCAGCAGGCGCAACTCCGCGTCCAGTCGCTGTAAAAAATCCTTGCTCAAAATTTCCTGCGACCGCGACGGCTTGAATATTTGCGTCCCGGCAACGACATTGGTCGGCGCAACAGCAACGGCGTTGGTCACCGGCGCGACTTCAAGCCGGGAATTTTTTTTGGGATGCGCCTGCTTGACGTAATTCACGAGGAAGCCGCCGGTGAAAACACCCGCGCCAAAAATCAGCACCGTCGCGATAACGATGGTCGGGATGACTTTCCAATTGTTCACGGCAGCGGAGAATCATCCACGTCTGCCGAAGCGAGCAACGTGTTTTCAAAATCTTGAGACAAATCATTGCCGCCATCGTGCGAATCGGGCGTGAACAGCGCCACCGTGCCGCAGACCATCGCCACTGCCACGCACGAAACCGCCGCGCGCCACAAGCCACGCGCCCACAGCAGCCGCGTTGAGGCCACCGCGCCGTCGGCGATGAGTGCCATGATGCGCTTTTCAAACGCATACGGCACGCGGTCATCCGGTTTTTGCAACCGGGCGGCGGTGGTCAGTTTTTTTTGCAGCTCAATGAGGTTCATACACGCTCCATTCCGTTTGACGCGCAATGTTTGCGCGGGGTTACAAATACTTCTCTTTCGTCATGCGCACCAGAATTTTCCGCATTTCGCCGCGCGCCCGGAAGGCGCGAACTTTCACCAGCGGCACGGACCAGCCGGTGATTTTGGCAATCTCTTTGACCGAACGATCTTCGATTTCCAGCAGTTGAATGACCAGCCGCGCCTCGGGCGAAAGTTTCTCCATGACGCGATCAATCAAAAGTTTCGCCGCGTCCGCATCCTCCGGCGCGTTGCCGGGGTCGGCCACAAAACGCTCCAGCCAGTCTTCTTCCGGCTCGGAAATTTCGCTGAAGGAAGATTCGCGGTTGCGCTGATGGCCGCGCAAAAAATCGTAGCACGTCCGCACCGTCATGCGCATCAGCCAGTGTTCAAAGGGAGCCTCACCGCGAAAACTTTTCAGCTTGTCGAACGCCTTCAGCCAGACTTCCTGCGCAATGTCCTCGATCTCGCTTTCGCGCCGCGCATAGCGCCGCGCCGTGGCAAAAACGCGCGGGGAATATTTCGCGACCAGCGGCTCGAAGCTTGCGCTGTCGCCCGCTAACACCGCCGCGATGAGTTCCGCTTCCGAACGTTCCATGCGGAATTTAATCTATGTTCAGCGACAGCCCGAACGCCGTCTCAAAATCGCGCGAGAAGTGCGCGATACATTCGGCCGCCTGATGCGGTTGCTCCAGCAAAACCTTGATGCGTTCTGCCGTTGTCTCCGGGCGCATCCGCATCAGTTCCGCCGCCGCCGCGATGTTCGCCAGCTTGCCGTTCACATCGTGGCGCATGTCGCGCAGGCGACGGTGCAACGCCATGATTTGATCCTCCGTCAACGTCACGGGACCGTTCAATTTGTAGCTGGTTGACATGGTCAAATCATTGCGGAAGTTCGCGCGAAAGCAAGCGCACGATTGCGTCACGCATAAAAATAACCCAGCTCCCGCAGCGACGCATAATCTTTCGCCCGCTCCGCCGTCGCACGGCCAATGATGATGTGATCCACCACCTCGATCTTCAAAAGTTGCCCCGCGCGGATCAGGTCACGCGTCACCTTGATGTCAGCCTCGCTCGGCGTCGGATCGCCGCTCGGATGATTATGCACCAGCACAATCGCCGCTGCGTTCGCCGCGATGGCCGCGCGGAAAACTTCACGCGGATGCACCAGCAACGTGTCCAAAGTCCCTTCGGAAATTTCCTCCGCGCGAATCAATTTCTTCCGCGTGTTCAGCAGTAGCACCTGAAACGCCTCCACATTTTTCAGCCGGTTTGATTCGCGGATGAAATTCACCACCGTCGGCGGATTGTCCAGCACCGGCGATTCCTCGCGGCGCTCCTGCTCCATCCGCCGCGCCAGCGCGAATGCCGCCACCAGCGTCGCCGCCTTGTCGCGCCCGATACCGGGAACTTTCCGCAATTCATCCACCGACGCCAGCGCCAGCGCGTTCAGCGAACCGAATTTTTGCACCAAGTTCTGCCCGACCTGAACCACGTTCACGCCCTGCAAACCCGTCCGCAGCAAAATCGCAATCAGCTCCGCGTGCGTCAGCGCATCCGGCCCGCGCGCCACGAGCCGTTCACGCGGACGCTCGCTCGCCGGCTGGTCTTTGAGCCGAAAGCTGTCTGCCATGAAAAATTTGTAAGCGAATCCACTGCCAAACACACGCGGAAAATTTAATGATAAAGTCGTCGCCCGCTATTGTGGCAATTTTCTGTCTCCAGGATGATTTGTTCGATCGTTTTGATTTGTGGGCTTCGCATCCGCACCAGTTTGATGCCCTTTGCACCGGTCACGTCGTCAACCAGATCACGCACTATTTTTGGAATGGTCTCAAGATACATATTCCGCGTGTCTATCCGATAGTAGGTCTCTTTTCGAAAATACAGTTGATAGATTCGGCTGATGAACGGAATTTTCAGCAGCAGGGCATCCACGTCCTGCAACTCCAACGCCAGCACATTGTGAAACCTGAGGATGGTGGCGAGAATCAGGCTCAACATGGCTACGCCCACAAACACCTCATCGAGTAAATGTGCCAAGGTCAGAAAAACGGTTCCTATAGCTGCCAATCCGGCTGTAACGTGCCAAATTTTTACCGCAGGTGGGACATACACTGAACGACAGGAAAAGAAATAACGAGTGCCAAACGGCGCGGCGCAAATATAAAAAGCCAGACGTTCCCGCATCAGCCGAAGATAGATGCGTTTGTCGGACAACAAGCCGCCCTGGGCGATTTCTTCGCGGTCAATTTTCAAGCCGGGAACTTTGATTTTTTGTAAGGCGTTTTCGACGGCGGTATAAAATTCCAGCGGCGACATGGATAAGTTTTTGACGGAAGTAATCCAGTAGTTTGAAATACTGTCGGCATCTCGTTTTGATTTGGAGGCGAACATGCCTCCCCCTAGCCCGCATAACGCATTCGGTCAAGTTTTCTGAAACTGTAGTCAATGTGCAAGGCAAGGCGAGCGCGAGGAAATCCGAATCGCAAACCATTAAGCAACACGGCCCCACCCCGAATTGCCAAAGGTTTCATTTCTGCTACAGTTCGTTTATGGGCAATAAAAATAATCGTGGCAGTGACTTCCGCGTGTTTTTGAGAGAACATGGAATTCTCGGCGAGGTGGAGTCGCGCGCGTCAGCCTTGCACACCAGATGGGTGATGGAAGCCGCTCAATCCGGGTCGGTAAAACCGTTGCGTGCGACGGACATGGATTCGGCGTTTGAACTGGGCATAGTCCGTGCAAAAACGCGGAAGAAAGAAAAGTGAAGTTGTTTTTATCGGCTAAAAAATGCCTAAAAGAATGCCGCCAGACATTATGCATGGGACACATTATGTCTTGCGAGCATCATGATATACCACCAATCGGCTCGACTGGATTTTGTCATGATGGTTGCATGAAACTCAACTTTGGCGCATTATAACTTTATGCTGTCAGATGAACAAACCAGTCCCGAACAGATTGCGGCGTTGCGCGCGATGACCGGTTCGCGGCGATGGCATCTGGCGGAGCAACTTTACTGGTCAGCGCGTAAGATAAAAGCGGCGGGTTTGCGCAACCAGCATCCCGATTGGTCGGAAGCACGTTTGAACGACGCCGTGCGCCAGATTTTCAGCAATGCCCGAACCTGATTTATTTCTGCTGTTCGTTCGCCCGCTGAACCGGGCAGGCATCCGCTATGTGGTAAGCGGTAGCGTGGCGGCCATTTTCTATGGCGAACCCCGCCTTACCCACGATGTTGATTTTGTAGTTTTTCTAAATGCCAACGATATTCAACGGTTGGTCGAAGTGTTTCCGGCTAAAGATTTTTATTTGCCGCCAAGTGAGACAATCTTGGCCGAAACGGCGCGTGAACTACACGGTCACTTTAATCTGATTCACCGCGAAAGCGGATTCAAAGCGGACTTCTATCCGACGGGACGGGACGAATTGAACACCCTGGCGTTTCGCGGTAAACGCTCCGTCGAATATGAAGGCGAAAACGTCATGCTGGCCCAGCCGGAATATGTCATCCTGCGCAAGCTGGAATACTATCGTGAAGGCCACGCAGAAAAACATTTGCGCGACATCCGCGCGATGCTTGCCGTATCCGGCGAACAAGTGAACCAGTCTGTCTTGAAAGATTGGATTCAGCGGCGTGGTTTGGAAACGGAATGGCGTCAGGTAGCGTGAAAATGGTTTAGCTCCAAACGGCACGAGACGCGCGAAAAATTAAAATCGGCGGTGAAATAGTGCTCACGCGACAAATCTGTGTTTCATCTGTGACGAGTTTTTCAAAACCCTTTATTCATTAGGGTTTGCTCGCCGGATAAACGGCCACTGTCAGCAAAAGTGTCAGTCATGGGGCGGATGGTAGGACAATTCGCCAAAACTGGCTAGAACTTGCTGAAACTTCGCCACAACGCGCGTTCTAAACCGCCGTTGCTACGGGACTGGTATCTCGAAACAGAGAAATCCAGTTATGAAAACAAAATTCACGATGTTCCGGCGCGGCGCAATGTTCTACATGCAGGACAGCGCGACCGGCAAACAGACCAGCCTACGCACCAAGGACGAAGCCGAGGCCAGCAGCTTGCTAAACGCCCGCAACGCGGCGCAGCAGCAGCCCACGCTAAACTTGCACCTTGCCCGCGCGTATTTGACCGCCAGTGACCCCGCGTTTGTTGAACGCGATTGGAGCGTGGTCATGGCGCAGTTACAGGCACGGGGCAAAGAGAGCAGCCGCGAACGGTTTGCCACCGCGTTCAAGTCGCCCGCGTTGGACGGACTACGGCACAAGAGATTATTGGAAACCACCGCCGATGATTTTTTTGCCGTGTTCAGAAATGCCAAGCCGTCCACCATCTGCTTTTTGAAACGGTTGCATCATCTGGCCTTGAGCGCGGGCTGGATCGCCTTGCCGATTGTCGCGCCGAACCTTTGGCCGAAGTATAAACCCAAAGACCGGCGCGGCATCACGCGGGACGAACACGAAACCCTTCTGGCGCGGGAGACAAAAGCGGAATGGCGGTTGTATCTGGAATTGCTTTGGGAAACCGGCGCGGCACAGGCGGACGCGGCGCACTTCAAGGCCGAGGACGTTGACTGGCAGAAGCAAGTTGCCTAAACTAACACCGCAAGAAACAGAGGGAGCCAAAGACGCTTTTGGGAATGGACTGGAAGGCTCGAAAAAGATTTGTGATAAAGCAGTTGAAAAACTAGGTAAAGAGACCTTGAACAAACTCAAACAAATTGCACAAAACGGCCTCAAGAAAGCTGGCAACCAAGTCAAAAATGCGACTTCTGACAAATCAAGAGATGCGGCGCTAAAAGCAGCGGAAACGCAAATGAATCGCCTTAATGCTATAAATCGTGCGTTGAAGGCTCTTGGAGTAAAATGATGAAAAACCTTCTTGTTTGGACAAAAGACGGCGACTTGAATGGCTGTTTTATTCAAAATGTGCCTGCCTTTTTTATGTTTGAAGGGCGACGATTCGAGCCAATAGATTTTTATCTCGCAGATGTGGATTACTTGCGTAATAAGGGCGGTCAGCTTGTTGGTTTTTCTTATGCCTTGACTGACAATCAACATGAATTCGCTTTAGCGGAATCCCTCGTTTTGCGAAGTGGTCAAATCAAAATTCAAAACAATACTTTGTTCCTGTTTTTGCGTGAAACAGAATCATTTGAATTTGATGTTGTCCAAGCGGTCGGGACTGAAATTTATCGTGACGAGACTGGATGTTGTCTTTTTGTCATTCCAGATTGGGGCTTTGGGGAATTGGCCTTTAATTTGGCCTCTGACTCTGTTCCTGCTGCTTGCGACCAATAATTTGTCGTCATAAATCAGCTAGTCCTCTGGTATGTAATTTCACCGACCACGCCACGCGGCCTTTCTGATTGGCACAGTGAAGTCCCCGCCCGTCCGCGCAATCAGAAAATCGGTTCCCCCTGAAGGTTGCCCCCAATTTTCCGACTTGCCCGGTTCGCTCCGCCCCGGCTACAAGGGACTTCCTACCTTGTGCCATCAGGCCGCGATTGGCGCAGCCCGATAAACTTAAAAAGGAGACTTCACCATGACTGATTCCAACGAAACCAAAACCGTCACTTCCCGTTCACCCAGCCATTTTGCCTATAATGTTCGCAACCGCGAAGGCGGCGACAACTACTGGCTACGCATCGGCAGCGCATGGGCGCACACCCGCAAGCAAGCCCTAGCCGATGGCGTGCAAGTGGACGTTTCTAGCACGGCCAAGGAAGCCGGAATCCGCTTTCCGGTTTTTATCACCCGCACCGCCTTTGATGCTTATGTGACCCTCCCGCCGAATGTGAGCGGGCAGGACGAAGCCGGAAGGCTTTGGGATGTTGTCTGGATGCTCCGCTTTGCCATCGGCAAAGCCACGCGAGGCCAAGACCGCTTGCCGTTTGCGCTCTACGTTCGCAACGACAACCGCGCCGCCCGTCTCGTTAAGCTAATTGCCATGTGTGGCGCACTCGACATTGACGACCCGCAACCCGCAATTACCATCATGTTACCGGATGAAGATTGATTGCAGACTGTCAGTGAAAGTGTCAGTGAAAGTGTCAGTGAAAGTGTCAGTGAAAGTGTCAGTTAGTAGTGAAAATTGTGACGAGTTAGAGCGAATATCCTTTTGATTGCAGCCGATTTTCGCTAGTTTTTTGAAATCTGAAAGAGATATACAGACGTGTTTCATCCGTGCCCATCTGTGGCTAAAGTTTCGCCGCATGGAATCCGCGCCCGCCAAAACTGATTCGCTCACGCCATCCCAGCGGCAGGCGGTCGTCGCGCGCGGAAATGTTTTGGTGATGGCCGGCGCCGGCACCGGCAAAACCAAAACGCTCGTTGACCGTTGCCTCAATTGCCTCGAACACGACGGCGCGCAGATTGACGAACTGCTCATCGTCACCTTCACCGAGGCCGCCGCTGCCGAAATGCGCCAGCGGCTCCGCCGCGCGATTGAAGCCAGAACGCAGGCAGAAATCTGCAACCTGCAACCTGCAACCTGCAACTTCTGGCTCGAACAACTCGCCCGCTTCGACCTCGCGCACATCGGCACCTTGCATAGTTTCTGTCTGCGCCTTGTGCGCGAACATTTTTACGAACTCGGCCTCGACCCGCAGCTCGCGATTTTGGACGAAGGCGAAACCCACCAACTCGCCAGCGAAACGCTCGCCGAACAATTCACCGCGCACTACGAAGGCAAAAAAGATTTTTCGGCGGCGGTGCAGGAGTTGATCCAAATCCAAGGCGGCGGGCGCGATGAAAACATCCGCCAACTGATTTTACGACTGCACCACTATTCGCAGGCGCGGCCAAATGCCGCCAACTGGCTCGCACAGCAGTGCGAAAAATTTTCCACCGCCGAACCCGCCGAATGGCAATGCTGGCTGCTTGCCGCCATTCAAGACTGGCGAGCTGAATGGTTGCCGGTTTTGGAAAGCCTATCGGGTGAAAACGTAAAAGCCGCTGAATTGACAGGCATTTTATCACGTCTAAAAAAAGATTTCACCCGCAAACTCGCCGCCGAAATTCTTGACCAGATTATTTCCGCCGACGGCAACTGGCCGGCCAAACGCAAAACCGTTTTGCGCAAACCAATCGAAGATTTGTTCGACGAAGCAAATTTTCTCCACTCGCTCGCCGCCATAAAAAACCACACCGACCCGCTCGCCGAAGATTGGTCATGGGTGCGCGGCCAGATGGCAACGCTGCTGAAACTCGCCGAGGAATTTACGGAACTATTTTCCAAACGGAAACTTGCCGAAGGCGCGATTGATTTTCACGACCTCGAACAGTTCGCGCTCAAATTGCTCTGGGATTTTTTGGGCGACAAGCCAACCGTCACCGCCGATAGCTGGCGCGCGAAATTGAAATTCATTTTCGTGGACGAGTATCAGGACATCAACGCCGCGCAGGACAAAATCATCACGAGCCTGAGCAATGGCAACCGCTTTCTCGTCGGCGATGTGAAGCAAAGCATCTACCGTTTTCGCCTCGCCGACCCGCAGATTTTCCGCGACTACGCGCAAAGCTGGCGCGGCGAAAACGGACAGACCATTCCGCTCGCGGAAAATTTCCGCAGCCGCGAGGGCTTGCTGAATTTTGTGAATTCCGTCTGCGGCCTTGTGATGCGCGCGGAAATTGGCGGCGTGAATTACGACGCGGATGCCCAACTGAAATTCGGCGCACCGACGGCGCGGGAACAGTTCAGCATCAAAAATGATGCCGGTCCGCGCGCCGAACTGCTCGTGCGTTTCAAAAGCGGCCGCGAGGATGGCGACGGCGAACTCGCCGGCCTCGACGACGCCCAACGCGAGGCGCGGCTCGTGGCGTGGCGGTTGAAAAAAATGGTCGCGGACAAACACGAGATTTTTGACGACGCGGGGAAAAAATTCCGCCCCGTCGAATGGCGCGACATCGCGATCCTGTTGCGTTCACCGCGCGGCAAGTCGGAGATTTTCGCGAAAGAATTTGAGCGAGCGGGCATTCCACTCGCCGTGACGCGCGGTGTTTTTTTTCAGCGCGCAGAAATCCTCGACCTGTTGAATCTGCTGCGGTTACTGGACAATCCGCTGCAAGATGTGCCATGCATCGCCGTGCTGCGCTCGCCGCTCGTGGGCCTTTCGCTGGACCAGTTGGCGGAAATCCGGCTCGCAGCGCGGGAAAAACATTTTTGGACGGCGCTCGTCCGGAGTCAGAATGAAATGTCAGTGAAAACCTCCGTCTTTCTTGAACGTTTTTTCCGTTGGCGGAAGTCGGTGAAGCAGATTTCGCTCTCGCAATGTCTCGAAGAAATTTTGGCCGAGACATTTTACGCAGACTGGATGCGGGCGCAGCCGCGCGGCGCGCAGCGGGCGGCGAACGTCGCCAGTTTTTTGCAGCTCGCACAGTCGTTCGACCAGTTCCAGCGGCAAGGATTGTTCCGCTTTTTGAAATTCATCGAGGCGCAGGAAAACGCAGAGGCGGAGCCGGAAGTTTCCGCCGCTACGGAAAATGCCGTGCGGCTGATGAGCATCCACAAAAGCAAGGGGCTGGAATTTCCCGTCGTCGTGCTGCCCGACCTGGCCAAAAACTTTAACGTCCAGGATTTGTCTGGCGAAATTATTTTCGACGAGGAATTCGGGCTGTGTCCGAAAGTGAAGCCGCCGTCCAGCGGACGCCGTTATCCGAGCCTGCCGCACTGGCTCGCGCAGCGGCGGCAGCAGCACGAACTGCGCGGCGAGGAACTGCGGCTGCTTTACGTCGCGCTGACGCGGGCACGGGACAATTTGATTTTGACCACGAGCGTGACGGAGAAAAATTGGGATGAGAAATGGTGCGTGCCGCAAACCGTGCCACCGCAGAAAATCGCGGCGGGAAATTCGTTCGCCGACTGGCTCGCGCTGTGGTTTGGCCAATGCAACGGCGCGACGAACCCGCCGCTGGAACTCGCCTGGCAAATCGTCGCGGACGCGGACATCAACGGAACGTCGAGCCTTGCCCGGCCAGAAGCTGCAAGTGTTGCTGAAACTGGCCGAGCGATGCCCGGCACTCCGGTGGAAATTGAAAATCTACGCGCGCGGTTGGAATGGAATTATCCTGCGAATGCCGCGACGCAGCGCAAGGCCAAGTCCTCCGTCACCGCGCTGCGGCGCGAGGCGAAAGAATTGGACGACGAGGCGGAGCAGACTTTCCCCGCCCGCCCCAAAACCGGAAACCGGAAACCGGAAACCGGAAAAATAAAATTGTCAGCGGCGGACATCGGTTCCGCGCACCACAAATTTTTGCAGCACGTCGCGCTGGAAAAAACCGGTAATCTCTCCGCCGAGGCCGCACGGCTGGAACAGGAAAATTATTTGTCGGCGGCCGAGCGCGCGGCGTTGGATTTGGACGCGCTGGCGGGCTTTTGGAATTCCGAGCTGGGCGAAAACATCCGGGCGAAAGCGAAAAACGTGCGGCGCGAGCTGCCGTTCACCGCGCGGTTCAGCCCGGTGGAGATTGCGGAAATCACCGGCGCCAAGACCGAAATCGGGTTGAACGATGAATTTATCGTGGTGCAAGGCGTGGCGGATTTGGCAGTGATTTTGCCGGCCGAAATCTGGCTAGTGGACTTCAAGACGGATGCCGCAACGACACACGAGTTGCCGGAGAAGATCAAAACCTACAAGCCGCAGCTGCAACTTTACGCAGCGGCGCTGGAAAAAATATTTGCGCGCAAAGTTTCGCGGCGGGTGCTGCATTTTCTCGCCGCGCAAAAGACGGTGGAGGTTTAAAAATGGGGACGGCGACACGCCGCCCTTCCCAAAAAATTACAACGGCAACTCGTCGGCGGCGGGCGCGGCGGGCGCTGTTTCCGGCTCATTTTTTTCCACGATTTCCGCCGGCGCTTCAGCCTCCTGCAACCGCACGAGCGCGGGTCGTAGCGGACGGCCTTGAAAACTGAATCCGGGCGCGAGCGCCTCGGCGATAATGGCTTCCGCCGGCGGATTTTCCACGCCGTGGGCGCGGTGTTTTTGCGCGTCAAATTTTTCCCCGGCGGCCGCGCCGAACGGCACGAGGCCCACGCGGCGCGCGGCATCGCGGCAGGCATTCTGGAAGTTACCGATGTTCTCAGCCAACTCCGGCTGACCGCTGCGCACGGCGGCGTTGTGCAGCGCGAAAACATTGTCGAGGATGCGCGCGACCACCTGCAACCATTCGCCCTCGGTGCGGCGGAGCTTGTCCACTTCGAGGCGGAGTGCACCCTTTTCGGTGTCGTTAAGTTTCGTCTGAAATTCGTTGAACTCGCGGATTTCCGTGGCCATGCGCGCGGCGATCTCGGCGGCGGCGGTCACGGTCTTGTCGGTGTTGCCTCTGGTCGTTTCCTGCACCTGCGCCCACTGGCCGGTGGCGGCGGCGATCTGCGCAGAAAAAGTTTTGAGATTGTGCAACTGCTCGGCCACGGTGGTGACGGCGTTGACCTCGATTAATTTTTTCACCGCGCGGTATTCCAGGATGAACGGCAGGCAGCCGAGCAGCGCGCCAAGCGCCACGCAGCCGGTGGCAATGAGGATTTCAGTTTGTGCCACCGGATGCGCCGCCTTCAATAACACGGCGGCGGCCACGCCCAGCAAAACTGCGTTGGATGCGAGAAAAGGCCACTTGGAAATCTTCCATTCGGAAACATCGTTCATGCCGTCAGTGTCCGAAAAATGTCGTCGAAGCGCAAGCGGCACGGCGACTTTGTCCTCGACTCACGGCGCGGAAACGAAATCATTTTCAAGTGCGTATCTGCGTCATCTTCAACCCCGCCGCCCGCGGCAATAAGGCGCGGCGTTTCAAAAAATTTCTCAACGAGTTGTCGCAGCAGTGTGCGCTCAAAGCCACGACCGCGCCCGGTGATGCGCGCCGGCTCGCGCAAGCGGCGGTCGCCACGGGCTACGACATCATCGCGGCGGCCGGCGGCGACGGCACGGTGAACGAGGTGCTCAACGGCATCGGCGACGAGCCAGACGGCTTTCAACGCGCGCGCCTCGGCGTGCTGCCGCTGGGAACGGTGAATGTGTTCGCGCGCGAATTAAATATCCCGCTGAAACTCGAACGCGCCTGGCGGGCGTTGAAGCGCGCCAACGAGATGAAAATTGATCTGGGCCGCGTCAATTATTTCGATGACGGCCAACCGACGCAGCGTTATTTCATGCAACTCGCCGGCGTGGGGCTTGATGCCCGCGCGGTGGAGCTTGTGAGTTGGAAATTGAAGAAAACCGCCGGGCCGTTCGCCTACGTCGTCGCCGGTTTGCAAGCGCTGACCGAAAAGCAGGCGGATATCGCGGCCACGGCCGGCGGCAAAAAAATTTCCGGCGAACTGGTGCTGCTGGGCAACGGACGTTTTTACGGCGGCCCGTTCGAAATTTTTCCCGAAGCCGGTTTGTGCGACGGGCAGCTGGAAGTGTGCGCGTTTCCGAAAGTAGATTTGCCGGCGCTGCTGAAACTCGCGCCCGGTTTTCTCGCCCGGCGAAAATTATCCGAGCACCGCGTTGCAAGGTTGCGCGGGGAAACCATCGAGCTAACCAGCGCCACACCCGCCGCGTTTGAACTGGATGGCGAGTGGATTGGCCACCTACCCGCGACGTTTTCGGTCGAACGGCAAAAGCTGCGCGTGATCGTGCCATGAAGATTTTTGCGCGCCGTGATGCAGGAATTTCAATCTGAAATTCACTATTGAAACAATAGCTTGCGAAACCCGGCCATCGCCCGCAGCGTCTGGGTTAGCATCCATGAACAAGCTATTCACATTTCTCTCCGCTGCGCTGTTTACTGCCGCTGGTGTCAATGCCGCAGTCATCGGCACAAATGTCCCGGCGCTGCCGTTGACCTCGGAGCGCGTGGCGGCGCTGCCGGCGTGGAAAAGTTATGTGGAGAAATCCACCCGCCAGCGGCAGGCTGACCAGGATTTTCTCCACGCGGAGATGAAGGCGCATGGGTTGAAGGAAGCCATCCAACCGCCCAAATCAGCCTCGCCCAAAGGCACGCCACTCGACCGCACGGCCGGCTGGTATGGCGGCGATGACGCGGGGCGCATCGCGGAAAATGTCATTTCATTTCAGACACCAGCGGGCGGCTGGGCCAAGCATACGGACTTCACCCAGCATCATCGCGCGCCGGGCGAACTGTTCGCGGGCGACAGCAACTCGCGTTTTATCATCACGAATGATTTCGACAAGCCAGCGGATGTGAACTGGAGTTACGTCGGGACATTCGATAACGACGCAACCATCACGGAATTGCGTTTCCTCGCGAAAGTCATTTCCGCGAGCAAGACGAACACATCGGAACTGCAAAAGTCTTTTACGCGCGGGATGGAATATATTTTTGCCGCGCAGTTTCCCAACGGCGGCTGGCCGCAGGTCTGGCCATTACAAGGTGGTTACCATGACGCGGTGACGTTCAACGACGATGCGATGCTGAACATCGTCCGCCTGCTGCGCGAAGTTTCGCTGGGAGAAAAAGATTTCGTTTTTGCATCACCAGCGTTGCGTGCGAAAGCGGATGCTGCTTGGAAACATGGATCGGATTGCATTCTAGCCGCACAGATTGTCGTGAACGGCATGCGCACGGTTTGGGGGCAGCAGCATGATGCGATCACGTTGCAGCCGACTTCGGCGCGGAATTATGAAATGCCGTCCGCCTCCTCCAGCGAAAGTAGCACAATCATTTTGTTCCTGATGCAGCTGCCAAAGCCGGATTCAAACGTCGTCGCCACCGTTCACGCAGCGGTGGCTTGGTTTGATAAAACGAAAATCGAAGGCAAAGCGTTTCAGGTCGTAGGCAAGGAAAGCCGCAAACTGGTCGCTGCGCCGGGCAGCGGGCCAATCTGGTCGCGCTACTACGAGGTGGGAACCGACAAGCCTATCTTTGGTGACCGCGACAAATCCATCCACGATGATGTGAATGAAATTTCCCGTGAGCGCCGCAAAGGCTACGGCTGGTTCAAAGACACGGCCAAGCGGGTTTTGCAGCACTATGCAAAGTGGGCCAAACAGCACCCGCTGCCTGCCTGATCACTTTGCCGCCGGGTCGTCAAAGCCTTTGCCTTGGACGTTGTTGCTGCTGACGAGTTCGCCGCTGTATCCGGTCACACGGATTTTAGAGAGGTAAACATTCGTCATGTTGGCGAGCGAGATGCCGCGCGCGCACGTTCCCGAAATATCCGTGAGCGTCAATCCGTCCAGCGGCCGCGCGGCGGGGATGTTTGTGCCGTTTAGCAGCTCGGCGACGTCCTGCACGCGGATGTTTTTGAAGGTGAAGTTCTGCACGCGCGACCATTTTTCCACGTCGCCCGCCACGGGATCGCTCGCTTGAATGCCTTTCCGCAATAAATCAATGCCGATGAAGGTGGGCGACTTGAGGATGGTGATGTTTTCGCAGGAAACATTTTCCATGTAGCCGCCGCGGCCATCGCGGCTCTTGATATAAATCGCGTTTTGCCGACCGGAAATGATGCAGCTTTGGACTTTCACATTGCGGATGCCGCCGGACATTTCGCTGCCGAGCGCGAGGCCGGCAAAAATCGAGCCGTGCAATCGACAGTCACGGATGACGACGTTCTCGGTGGGCCGGTCTAAATTTTGCGCCGCCAGGCCGCGACCGGATTTGATGGCAATGGCGTCATCACCGGTGTTGATGTCACATTTTTCAATCAACACGCCATTGCAGGAATCCACGTCAATGCCGTCGCCGTTGGAGTTCACGGTGCGGATGGTGAGGTTGCGCGCGGTGAAATTA
Organism: uncultured Verrucomicrobia subdivision 3 bacterium; assembly: GCA_903827955.1. GTDB lineage: Bacteria > Verrucomicrobiota > Verrucomicrobiia > Limisphaerales > UBA11358 > UBA11358. Next base: position 3,668 of record CAIKKJ010000066.1, on the reverse strand, counting down.
TTGCAGAACAGCGGATGGATGCTCCAGAGCTGCTGGTATTGCGTGGTGAAATTTTCCAGCAGCGTGTTCGTGCAGCCAGTGAGTTCGATCAGCACGGGACCGCGCGGATTGCGCAATTTTCCGAGCGGCAGCGGTGGGCCAAAAATCGCGCCGCCGGTGATGGTGACGTTGGCGGCGTTGCTCGCGGAGAGCAGCGCGCGGTGGCCTTCGCGGAACTCGCCTTCCCAGCGGACATTGATGACGGGATAGTCCGCGATGTCCGCGCTGCCAAGGATGTTCGCGCGCGGGGCGAGCTGCAACGTGGTATTCGCGCCGATGACCAGGCTGCCGGTGAGAAACACGCCTTCCGGCAACATCACCGTGCCGCCGTCGGCAGCTACAGCGGCGTCGAGCGCCTTCTGGATGGCGACGGTGTCCTTCGTCACGCCATCGCCCTTCGCCCCGAAGTCGAGGACGTTAAGAACGGGTTTTTCAGCCGCGAAAACGGCGGCGGCAACATTCAGCGCGACGGCAATGGCAAAAAGTTTTTTCATGGGGACAAAAAATTTTGCGCGGCGCAAGGGATGGAGTCAATCCGCCTTCGGCTTGCTGCCATCGCCAATTCTGGTTAGCCTGCGCGACTTGCATGAGTGAAATTCTAGTCATTGGCCACCGGAACCCAGACACGGATGCCATCTGCTCGGCCATCGGCTACGCGGAGTTCAAGCGTCGCACCGGCATGAGCGAAGCCGTGGCCGCGCGCTGCGGCGACACGAATGACCGCATTGATTTCGTGCTGAAATCCTTCGGCATCGCCGCGCCGAAATTCATCGCCGATGTCTCACCAAAAATTTCCGATGTGATGCAGCGGAAAATCTTGAGCGTGCGCCCGGAAGCCACCGCCGCCGACGCGCTCCGGTTGATGGACGAAAAAAATCTCCGCCTGCTGCCCGTGCTGGACGAGGCACAGAAATGTCGCGGCCTGCTCTCGCTGTTCAAGCTGAGCAAATTTCTTTTTCCCGCCGTCAACCGCCACGGCGGCGAGCATAATTCCCGCGAAGTGGTCTCATCGCTTTCCGGCCTGGCGAAAACACTGGACGGCCAGCTCCTCGTCGGCTTCGACGGCGAACGGGAGGAAGAATTAATCTTGATGATCGGCGCAATGGGACTGGAATCATTCGCCTCACGTCTGGAAAAATTTCCGGCGGAAAAATTATGTGTCGTCGTCGGCGATCGCTGGGACATCCAGAACGTCGCCATCCGCGAAGGTGTCCGCGTGCTCATTGTCACCGGCGGCATCGCGGTGGAACCGAAGACCATTGAGGCCGCGCAGAAAAACAAAGTCAGCGTCATCACTTCGCCACACGACACGGCGACAACCGCGTCGCTCTGCCGCGCGGCGGTTTCTGTGAGCCACGTTTTGAACGAGGAATTTCTCTGCTTCCGCGAAAACGCGCCGCTCGCCGCCGTGCGCGACGAGGCGATGTCCTCCGGCTACCAGGCGTTCCCCGTGCTCGGCAGCGAAGGCCAGACCGTCGGCATTTTGTCGAAGACGGATTTTTTGAAACCGGTCACGCGCAAATTAATTTTGGTGGATCACAACGAACTTTCGCAAGCCGTGCAAGGCGCGGATGAAGTGGAGATCGTTGAAATCATTGATCATCACCGCATCGGCGCGCTGGCCACGCAGCAACCGATTCTGTTCCGCAACGAACCCGTCGGCTCCACCTGCACGATTGTGGCCGACTGTTTTTTCCGGCACGGCGTGGAGTTGCCGCGCGCCATCGCCGGCCTGATGCTCGCCGGTCTGGTTTCCGATACGCTAAACCTGACGTCACCCACGACAACGGCGCGCGACGTGGAAATTTTGAAGAAGCTCGAGACGCTGTCGCAAGTCAACGCGCGCGAGTTCACGGAAAAATTGTTTGCCAGCGGCTCGCTGCTCACGCTCAAACCCGCGCCGCAAGCCGTCACCACCGACTGCAAGGAATACGAGGAGAACAAAACAAAGTTTACCGTCGCGCAGATCGAGGAGATTGGCTTCGAGCAATTCTGGAAGCGCAAAGACGAACTGCTGGCGGCGCTAGAAAGTTTCCGCGCCAGCCGCGCGTTTCATTTCTCCGCGTTGCTGGTGACTGACGTGACCACGCAAAGTTCCTTACTGCTGGTGGTGGGCGATGAAAAATTTATCAAGCGCATCACCTATCCGCGCCGCGAGCCGGGCATCTACGAATTGCGTGACGTCGTCTCGCGCAAGAAACAACTGCTGCCCTATCTCACGCACTGCCTGCATGAAACGGAAAAGGGCGTGAAAGGCTAAACTTAAAGCAGGTGCCCCAGCTTCTCGCGCTTGGTTTTCAGGTAGCGTTCGTTGTGTGGATTCGGCTTTATCTTGATGGGCAATTGCTCAACAATTTTTAAACCGTAGCCTTCGAGACCCACGACTTTTTTTGGATTATTTGTGAGCAGGCGAATGGTTTTCAAGCCGAGGTCGCAGAGAATTTGTGCGCCGAGACCGTATTCACGGAGATCCATGCCGTAGCCGAGTTTTAAATTTGCTTCGACCGTATCAAGTCCCTGCTCCTGCAATTTGTAGGCCTTGATTTTTGGGCCAAGACCGATGCCGCGACCTTCCTGCCGCATGTAAAGAATCACGCCACGGCCGGCATCGGCAACTTGCTTCATGGCCTGATGCAGTTGCGGGCCGCAGTCGCAGCGGCGTGAGCCGAAGACATCGCCGGTGAGACATTCGCTGTGGACGCGCACCAGCACGCCGGACTGGCCAGAAATTTTTCCGCGCACGAGCGCAAGGTGATGCTGGCCGTCCACTTTGGAACGATACAGATGCAAATCAAAATCGCCGTAGTCCGTGGGCATTTTGATGACCTCAACCTGCTCGACCAATTTTTCGCGCGTGCGGCGAAATTCAATCAGGTCGGCGATGGTGCAAAGTTTTAATTTGTGCTTCTTTGCAAATTTGATTAACGCCGGCAACCGCGCCATCGTGCCGTCATCATTCATGATTTCGCAGATGACGCCAATCGGCCGCGCACCGGCGAGCACCGCGAGGTCAACCGCCGCTTCCGTGTGACCAGCGCGTTGAAGCACGCCGCCGGATTTTGCGCGCAGCGGAAAAACGTGGCCCGGCTGCACCAAGTCTTCCGGCAACGCCGTGGGCGCGGCCATGATCTGAATCGTCTTCGCGCGGTCGGCGGCGCTGATGCCGGAGCCGATGCCTTTGGCGGCATCCACGCTCACTTGAAAATCGGTGCGAAAAACTTCGCGATTTTGTTTCACCATGCGCTCGATGCCGAGCTGCTGCAAGCGTTCGCCGGTGGTTGGCACGCAGATGAGGCCGCGGCCGTGCTTGGCCATGAAATTGATGGCGGCGGGCGTGGCGAACTGCGCGGCCATGAGCAGGTCGCCTTCGTTCTCGCGGTCGGCGTCATCCACGACGATGACCATTTTGCCGCGCTTGATGTCAGCGATGGCGGATTCGATGCTGTCGAAAATATTTTTCATTCGGCGAAAACGATTCTAACGGCGCGCGAAGAAAAGTCACATCAATCGTGCGGCAGATATGCCAAACCAGCAATCGCGATTGACAGCAATGGAGTGCGGCGCCAATTTTCGCGCCATGAATATTTTAGAATCCCGCTGGCTGCCGATTGTGCTGCTGACCATCTCGA
>CAIKKJ010000065.1 GCA_903827955.1 uncultured Verrucomicrobia subdivision 3 bacterium | reverse complement strand
TCGAGATGGTCAGCAGCACAATCGGCAGCCAGCGGGATTCTAAAATATTCATGGCGCGAAAATTGGCGCCGCACTCCATTGCTGTCAATCGCGATTGCTGGTTTGGCATATCTGCCGCACGATTGATGTGACTTTTCTTCGTTTACAACTCATTATTTCAGTCCGCCACCTGTTTTTCTCCTGCGTTGGAGGTCTTTCGCGGACAATTTTGGCTCCAATGCCTGGTTTCTTCCGGTTGTGAAGACCCCACTTACGTGGTTGTCGTGGTTTTGTCGAGGTCATCCTTCATCCTGACATCGCAGTTGCCAATCTCAGCCGTCCAATCTTGAATAATTGCCACATCAAGTCCTTTGATGGTCGCGGAACCCACACCGATGACTCTGTTGGGTGCCAGCAGGATTTTGTTGGTGCCCGTAAAGTTAAGTGTCGTCCAAGCCTCGCCACCGTAAGCTGCCAACCCGCCGGAACTAAAGTCAATGGATTGGGCTAGATAAGAATCGAATTTGGCAACATTGGTCACTCCAGCCGTTCCGCTATTCACCGGCGCCAACGCAACGCCGTAAAATGTGCAGACCATGTTGGACCCATTATTCGCCACCAGACTGTTAAACTCAGCCAGTGGTTCATAAGTCGGCAAGGCATGGGCCGCTAAGCCAACCGCTAACAAGACAGGAATAAGTAGTCGTTTCATTTAATCGGTTTGATTTGATTTTTAAGGCGCAAACGACGTGTGATCTAAAGAGGTAGATTGAGTGGTCAAATTCGCGATGCATAACTCCGAAACAAAATGAGTTGATCTTTAGATACTGGATAAAATTAAGCGATCTTGCACCTTAAATACAAAAAAGGCAGGGAGCCGCAATGGCTCCCTGCCTGACGAGGCATGAGTTATGGGTAAATCGGGCTGGTGCTCAAGTTTGTTGGATAAGCAGGGAACTTCAAACGGAAGAACTGGGCACTGTTCGTCATGGTCGGCGTGTAGATGTTGTTAGTCGAATTGGTCACGGACAACAGGTTGTTATATGACCCCGACACAAGCAGGGCACTTTGCAGCGCGGCCTGACCCAACCAGTTGAGTTTAATTTGGGCATTGGTCTTGTTCATGCCGAGGCTTTGCAGATAATCAATACCCTGCCACGGCCCGCATGGACGCATCACGTCAAAGCGGACACGCGATACACTTATGGGTGCAGACGAGAACTGCGCAAACCGGCACACAGTTTGACCACTTCCACTCTGGAAGTTCACGTCTGGAATTTCAAAAGTAGCCTCCTTCCACTGACCCGACCCAGTCAAAATAGCTATCTTGTTCGTGGTTTGAGGGGCAGACAGCTGAACAGTGATTCCATTCACCATTGATGAATAAAGATTGGGAAAGAGACTTGAGCCAGCTAATGCCGGGTCGTCATAATAGGTAACTTTAATGATTACATCGGCATTATCCTGAAAGTTGGGGCCAAATGCCTGATTCAACAAAGCCCATTGATTATACCATACTCCGGGAGTTCCTGGGTTGCCCACTTCGGTCACCCTTTGGTCGCCGACCGGACCGGCGAGGGCGGTGACATAACCGCCAGATATGTCGACGTTGTTGGTGATTTTTCCATTGGGATTCCACTCGGCATAATATCCCCAATTAGTCGTGATACAAACCAACGGCTGAATGCGATAACTTGGATCGGGTATCTGACCAGCCAATGGATTGGTTCCTGTTTGGATAACACCCACCTCAACCCGGTCAATATAGGGAACGGAACCATTGAATTGAATGATCGGCCCGCCGGTTGACGGTGAGGTGTTGACACCGCTTAGGTTCAACGGTCCAACATAGAAAGCGACTTTTATCCATTGCCCGCTGCCAGTCAATGTATAGGAAGCACCACTATAAGTAGCCAAATCTCCCACGGTATCCGTGGCATAAGTTGTAGGTCCGAAACTGCTCCCGGCAAGTGCTGGATCGTCATAGACTTCAAGACCAACCTCCATCGTCTTGTTCGGGTTGCACGGCAAACCTAAATACGCTCCAGTGATGGGCATTTCCATTAACCCGCTGGACAATATGGCCGTGCGTTTGTCGCCCGTCGGCCCGATATTGCTGGCACCGGTATAGGTTTCACCGATGGTGGCATTGTTCAACACACTCAAGTTATTCGTTTGTTTCAAGTTAAAATCAATCCAAGCGAGGTTATTTGAAACGACCTGATTACAGCCGAGCGGTGCGGCAAATTGGTTAATCTGACTCGCACTGCCAAACGAACCTTTCGGCCCCATGGCAATCGCGCGCACGATGACTGGCTGCAACGTAAAGCTGCTGCCAGACTGAAAGATGCGAATGGTTCCACCATTGACGCCGCCATAGTTGACGTTGTAAGTAGGATCACCCACCGAGCGCTTACTATTTAAATCAAATGCGTTAGTAATGGTGAACAAGACCCAGTTCCATTGGCCATTGTTTAGCCCTTGCGGAGCCGGGACATTGACGTTATTTAAGTTCGCTGTAGTTCCCTCCTGTAAGACTAATGTCAGCGAACCGTTTGTCGAATTGTAAAAACTCGAATTTCCGAACACGTTCATCAAGATATCAATGGAAGGAACGTTGGTGAAGTTGCGGTAGTTTGGATCTACCAAGTTCAAATATTGACCAGTCATTTGTTTGCCCAAGCCACCGTTAATTGTGGTGTAAAGCCAAGTCTGATCGCCGCCGCTGGCGGTCACGCTCATGACATTGCCAGACGAAGGCCATAGATTGATGTTTAACGACGAATACAATCCTGGATCAAACACAACAAAATCTACGTTTGCATTTGGAGCAGCGGTGGGAGGCCATTGTGAAGCGTCGAACGGTCCGACGACATTTGCCTCCACGTATACCGGCTGTGCCTGGCTGGTCACGGGTATGCCACTGCTCCCGTTTACAATACAATAGTAATTGTTCGCGTCACTGTACTGTGCGCCAGAGATGGTCAAGGTGGATGTGGTTGTCCCAGACAGATCACCGCCATCGCTTAACATTCCTTGGTTAACGCCATACCATTGATAGGTCAAGCCAGAGCCAGCCGCAGTGATTGTGACCGACCCGGAGCCGCCGGGTGCGAGCACCAGAGGATTCTTCGGATCATTGGGCTGCACGACGATATACGGATCATTCACTGTCAGCACACCGGGCAGGGATATGGCGTTGAAGTCAATATTATTTGTAACTTGCACAGAATAGCTACCAGCGTTGAGATAAGAAATATTGGATATGATTAGAGTGGTGGACAATGAGCCACCGGAAACTGTTCCGATGGCACCGGCCACACTGCTGCCGTCCGCTTGAACTCCGTTCGTAAGCGGAGTTGACTCAAAATACCATTGATAGGACATCGAAGGCTGCAAGGAGGTTGCCATCGCCGTGAACGTCCCATTTGCTCCATAGTTAGCAATAACATTTACTGGACCGGCCGTGATGTTTGGATCCGTGTTGATTTGAGCCGGAGTTGCTAATTTTAAGCCGGTGCTGCTGGCGGTGGCAACTAATTGATACAAGCCAACGTCGCCTGCGGATACTCCCGTGACAGTCAGAGTGCTGGTTGTTGAACCGCTGATTGTCGCTGCGCCGCCCGCCGTGCCGACGCCATCCGTCAAGTTATTGGTTGCGCCACCCACAATGCGCTGCCATTGATAAGTTACTGATTGGGCAGCGGCCACCGCTTTGCCGGTAAAAGTATATGTAGATCCCGGGCTATAAACAACATTCACTGGCGTGTTGGTAAATTCAGGCCCGCCTGTCACATACGACCAAGTCGTGCCAATGAGAAGATTGCCAATATAAGTGGGCGCAATGCCCCCTGACGAACCACTACCAACACGGTCAATCAAACAAAATCCTGCAAGATCACTCATGGCGTATGTGCCGACTACTGATTTTGCCACGACATTCGTCAGTGGCGGGTTATTGCCGCCGAAGGTGTTGGTCGAGGGGTTCACCCACATGATATTTGTGTCCAACAAGCCGCTGCCATTGGCGTTCATAATCACCGCACCCACGCAAAAATTGGGCGTATTGTAAACTGCACCGACGGTGGCAGAACCCGTGGGCGTGGAATTCCCGGCCGAATTGTCGCACATCATTAAGTTATTCCCCGTTCCGGAGCCGGATGTAAGGGCTGGACTACTGGCTTTGAATGCCAGCGCATAATATTTTACACTCGCGGTGAAAGTGTTGAAAAACGAATTGAAGGTCAAAAACCCGCCGCTGCCGGTTCCCTCATAAAGGTTGGTGCTGGAAAGAAAACAGGCGTAACGACCGTCATTTCCTCCGCCAGTAGCCCCGGCAGCAACCACATCCAACAAGTAAGAAACATAAACTGTTTTCACTCCGCTGGTGGGCCGCACAATCGGTTGAGCAAACTTCAACACGGCACTATTACCGACCTTATTTACCCCTACGGTAAAGGGGACGCCAGTGGTGTTGGTAGCGTTGGAAGGAATGAATGCGGTGATGTTGATGTCGCTGCCAGCTCCGGGAAAGCCAGGAGGCAAAAGTGTGGCCAAGCTCGCGGCCGTAAACACAGTGGTTGGGTTGTTGGTGACAATGATGTCGTTGCCTTTATCGCCGGTTCCCGCTGTGCCGCTAAAAAAGAGACCAAACCCCGATGATCCACCACCCCATTGTTCGACAATCGGGCCGTTGGTAACAGTGTAGCCACTTAATGCTAGATTGACGGAGTTAGATCCGCTGGTAGCAATGAGTCCCGCGTATTCCGTAAACGGTTCGTAGGTTGGCAGGCCATATACTGACAGGCCGACGGTAGTTAGAGCTAGGAGGAATAATTTTTTCATGGGAAACAAGTGTTGGAGTTCATGTTTTGTGTTGGGCGCTGGATTGATTGGTTAGGATTATACTTAACTGCTTTGTAGGATAGTTTTTTTTCAGAGGCTAGGTTAGTCGGGCGTCGTTGTGTGTTGGTTGAGCCACAACTCATCGGTGTATTCCGGAGTTCCCATGTTTACAGTGCCGCCAAAATAGGCTGCTGATTTAAATTTGGCAGAGACCCACTTGTGCATCTCAGAATGTCCGTCGGCAAACCCAAAACCACAGCTGCCAGCATGAACTTGGGATGGGTTGTCATTTACAGATACACTAGTAGGGCTAGCCTGCGCCATCGGCACCAGAAAATAGGCATCATTAATTTGTGCGGGCTTTTCATCAATGAACACGAACCATTGCGTTGATTGCCCCAGATCGGTGTTCTTTTTGAAATTTTTATAGCCGACATTGTTGCCCTGAGTGCCGCTGCCATTTCCATTCATATAGCTGCTCATGGAAATACTGCGCACACGCGGAGTGCCAATCGGGTTGCCTGGGTCACCCGGGCATTTGTAAATTGCAGCTGACTTGGTATACGGTCCCAACAAAGAAGCCAGCATTACAGAAGCATTAGTTTCTTCGAGCGTAGTTGAGGAGACATTTCCATAACACCAAGTGCCATTTACATTGTAATATTGAGCTGACTGTCCCCCGCCCACGTTCGGAACCAACTGCCCATTACTGTCATCTGCATACATAATCCAAGCTAGGGTCAATTGTTTTTCGTTGTTCATACAATAAATAGCTTGTGCCTTGGCTTTTGCCGCGCTCAATGCTGGCAAAAGCATTGCCGCCAAAATTGCGATGATGGCAATGACCACCAAAAGTTCAATGAGGGTAAAGGCGTTGGAACGAACAAGTGAGGAAACTTTCATATTTTTTCCGGCAAGCTGCAAACAATAAATACCCACCAATCGCAGTCCAGAACTGCCGTGGCGGGATAGCATCAATGGCAAAGAGTTTATCCCTAAGCAATGTGATCATGGCTGCACTATTACAAAGGTCATAATACGTGTCAACATTTTTTTTTCGATTTCACAATAAAGAACATTGGTGCCATGAAATGGAGAGTTGGCGAGTGTTCTGGAGTGGCATTCTTGGGGCGTGGAGGGCGGCGCTGCCTCTATGCCAAACTTTAACTCCAATCCCATTACGCCAATAATAAAGAACCTACAATGTATCGTACATCCGTCAAATATGGATGTTTTGCACTTATCGTTGTCGAGTAGATGCCTATATTTCAAAGGGGAAACGCTTGTTTTACCGGATCCACAGCGCCTGAATCCGCCAAATAAGGAATTTCCGTGTTTGCGGAAAAATTCCGCTGTGGCAATCCCAAATGAAAGATGGCAACCTCGGAAAAGCGAACCGGAGATTGCATGTTGCCGACGGACTTTTCAGAGCGAACCGGAGGCTGTTGGTGCGGCCCAGCGAACGGCATTATTGATGATTTTAACAACTTCCGCCTGCTTGAAAATCGGATACGTTTCGTGCCCGGGACGGAAATAAAACACCTTCCCCTGCCCCACCTGCCAAACGCAGCCGCTGGTAAAGGTTTCACCGTTGTCCCAGCGTTCCGAAAAAACCACGGCATCCGGTTTGGGAACATGAAACGGCCCGCCATAAACTTCGGTCTGGGGAATGTCAAAGTTCGCCGGCAGTCCGCTGGCGATGGGATGGCTGGGAGTTTGCGTGGTGATGTGACCGGGCTTGCCGTCGTTGGAGACGTGCGGGAAAACACAGCTCGGCAGCTTCACTTCAAGGCTCCTGGAGCCAGCGGAATTAGTGATGATTTGCGACGATGGCGTCAGCGGGGCATTGCGTTTCGGCATTCCGGGAGCCGGCGAAATTTTTACGATTTGGATGGAATTGCGATCGCTGGCCGGAATATTTTTTAATGCGTCCGCGATGGATCGTTCGTTCATCGCCGCGATAAAAGGTTTGGACCAGTGCGCGGAGTGCAGCGCGATAAGCGAGAGTTTTCCCGCCAGCAACCGGCTGACCACGGCCTGCACATGGTCGGGTGTCACTTGGTCATGCTTTTGATGTCCCCACCAAATGAGCACATCGCATTGATCAAGCATATTGGTGGTCAACCCTTGGTCTGGATCATTGAGGCCGACGGACTTCACGGTGAAGTCCGGCTGTTGCGCCAGCTCGGCGGCAAGGATGTTGCCCAAATACTCACCGTAGGCTGTCTTTTGCAATTCCTGCCGTTCGTCCCAAATCACAACACGAATCTGCGCGGCGAGAATTACCGCCGTGTTGAGAAGCAATACTCCGCAAAGGGAAAAATATTTCGCAGAACGGATGAAATATTTGGGCGACATGATAAACTATAAGGACTACGAAGCGTGGGAGTCAAAACATTTTTGGCCATTGGTCTGCTTTTCGCAAAAAACATCACCGTGGGTCTGGACAAACCAAACTAATTGAAACATCATCGGGTGGTTCCCAAAACATCACCAATGAAAACAGTGTTTTTTTAATTATTTTTCTTTCGCAAAAGCTACTAGGTAACTAGATATGCCAATGACTAACCAAGCACATGTGCATTTAAGAAAAGACCGCTGCGGTTTGCTCGCCGGCGGCAACTGGATCGTGGATCACGTCAAACTCATTGACGGCTGGCCGGCACAGGACACGCTAGCCAACATTACTTCACAATCCGACGGCAACGGGGGTGGTTCTTACAACGTCACCAAAAACCTGGCCAAACTCGGCTGCGGTTTTCCGCTCGCAGGCATCGGGCTGATCGGTCGGGATGCGGACGGAGAAAAAATTATGCGCGACTGCGACGCGCACGGAATTGACCGGAGCGCAATCGTTCAAACCTCGGATGCGCCAACTTCATACACAGACGTGATGACGGTGGCCAGCACGGGGCGCCGCACTTTTTTCCATCAGCACGGCGCGAACGCTCTACTCGACGCAGTCCACTTTGATTTGTCGAAAACCCGGGCGCGCATTTTTTATCTCGGCTATCTGTGTTTGCTGCAAAAGTTGGATGCGGTGGGTGGAGATCAACACACTCCCGCCTCGCGCATTCTGGAACAGGCCAGCGGCCTTGGTCTGGTCACCGCCGCCGATCTAGTGAGCATCGGCACCGGCGATTTTGCCGCCATCATCAATCCTAGCTTACCGCATCTCGATTTTCTTTTTTTGAACGAATACGAACTCGCGCGGCTCGTCGGGGAAAATGCCGTCAAAAGTCCTGCCGGGCTGGAAATGCAGGCGAAAAAAGTTTTGGAGTGCGGCGTGCGTCAGGCGGTGGTCGTCCATCTGCCCGAAGGCGCATTGTGTGTCAGCCGTCAAAACCAAACGTTCATGCAAGCTTCGGTTCGCGTGCCGTCGGAAATGATTGCCGGCACGGCGGGTGCGGGCGATGCGTTTGCGGCGGGCTTTTTATTCGGCGTGCATGAAGGCTGGGATTTTCAACGCTGTCTGGAGCTGGGTGGTTGCGCTGCCGCCGCGTCGTTGCGCAATGCCACTTGCTCGGCAACTATCGAGCCGTGGCAAAAATGTCTCACGCTTGGACGTCAACTGGGTTTTCACCAGAATTTTTCAATGAAGTGATTTTTCCCAGTGCACCAAATTATTTGCAAAATGAAAACGCGTTTGCGTGGACGAAACATTTTTTTTTACTAGAATTTACCAACCGGTGACACGATCTCTTGACCAAAAACTGAAGGCGATTCGCGAGAATCCGCAGTCCACGCGCGAGTTTATCCTCGCTGATGCGAAGGATGCGGACATGGCGTTTGGCGTGCGGGCGCCGGGGCCGCGTTCGTACCTGTCCCGCAGCGGCGCGCGGCCGGCGCAATTTTCCCCAGAGGTCTGGTCGCGCGAGGAATACGGCTACCGCAACCTGCCCGAATTTCTCGATATCATCCGCGAAGTCGTGCAGCAGGGCCAGGTGGACATCATGCTCATGTCCGCCTATGTCAACGAACAGCTCACGATCAAGGAAGGGCTGTTCAAAAATTTCGCCGTCACGCCCGCCGCGCGCGCGAACGACACCACGGATGTTTGGGCCGTGCGCCACGGCTGCTACACGCGCGAACCCGCGCAGCCGTTTCGCTCCGCCAACATTGATCATATTCAATGTGGCCAGATTGAATGTGACCGCACGACCGACGATTTTCCCGGCGCGAATCTTGGTCTCTATTCCGTCACGTTCGTCAACGAACTGGAGCAGGACCGCAAGACGCTGATGTGGTATAAATCGTTTCGCGAGGAGGCGGAACGGAAACAATTTCGGCACTTCCTCGAAGTGTTCGACCCAAACGTGCCCAGCGGCATCGCGCCGGAAAAACTCGGCGAATTCATCAACGACAACATTATTCGCACGCTCGCCGGCGTGCCGGAATCCGGCCGGCCGGATTTTTTGAAAATTGTTTATCACGGTCCGAAGGCAATGGAGGAGATCGCGCAATACGACCCGAAACTCGTGGTGGGAATTCTGGGCGGCAGCGCGGGCACGACCTACGACGCGTTCAAGCTGATTCACGATGCGCAAAAATACGGCGCACGCGTCGGCCTCTACGGACGGAAAATAAACAATGCCGAACATCAGCTGGCCTTCATCGAAATGCTGCGGCTGATCACGCAGGGAAAAATTTCGCCGGAGGAAGCCGTGTGCGCGTATCACGGCGTGTTGCAGGCCAAGGGCATCCTGCCGCATCGCGCGCTGGAGGACGATTTGAAACTTACCGATCAGACGATGAGCTACGACGGCAGCGCCGCGCGCCGAGCCACGGTGGAAATCCGCCACAATCCCATCGCCGCAAAAAATGCCAAGGTCACCTGGCCGCAACGCGCTGATGGCAAACCGGATTTTGAGAAAATGAATTCGGCGGAACGCCTCGCCTACCATCAAGCTCGACTGGGTGATTGAATGAAACGGTCCGAAATCAACCGCGCTTACCGTCAGGCGAAGGCTTGCTTCGTAAAAATTCGCTGGAAGCTACCGCCCGAACCGCGATGGGACATTTCAGACTTTGGTTTGGGCGAATTTAGAAAAAACGGGTTGGTGCTGGTGAACCTTACCGAAGAAACAGAGTATTGTGAAAAGCTGATGTATTGCCTCAAAAATCAGGTGACACCGCTTCACACACACGCCCAAAAAAAGGAAGACATCATCTGCCGACACGGCAAACTGGCCATCGAACTTTGGGCTGGTCACCCGAAGCGGACGAGGAAGGGAAAGATATTTTGCCTCAAACGGAATAGCCGGGCATTTGAAGTCTGCTCCGGCGACGTGATCGGTTTGCAAGCGGGTGAGCGTGTGACGTTGACGCCGGGGATTTATCACGCCTTCTGGAGCGCTTCGCCGGAGTGTGTGGTCGGTGAAGTGTCCACGGCCAACGACGATTTGAATGACAATTTTTTCGTCAACCCAGAAATCGGACGATTCCCAGAGATCACCGAAGACGAACAACCGTGCGTGCGTCTCGTAAGCGAAAAACCTCGCTGAGGCAGTGACGTTGCCAAAATTTTCCTCTAAAATAGCTTTTCAATTTCGAACACTGCGGTTTAATGAAACACATGAAATCCATTCTACAGATTGCAGTCGCATCCTTTGTTTTCATGCAATTCAATGCCCAAGCGGAATCTCTGAAGAATTCGCAGATCGGTCTCCAGCTTTACAGCCTGCGCAATCAGTTTCAGACCAACGTCCCAGCCACGCTAAATCTCGTGAAAAATTTCGGCGTGTGCAGTGTTGAACTCGCAGGCACTTATAACCGTTCGCCCGAGGAATTTCGGACCGATCTCGCGGCGCGCGGACTGAACGCCATCAGCGGGCATTTTGCCTTCGAGCGTTTTCGCGACGATCCGGAAGGCGTCGTGCGTGAGGCCAAAATCCTCGGCCTCAAATATGCTGGCTGCGCGTGGATTCCGCACACGGGCGTATTCGATGAAAAATCCGCCCGCGGCGCCGCCGCCGTGTTTAATCACGCTGGTCAAGTGCTCGCCAAGAACGGACTAAAATTTTTTTACCACACGCACGGCTACGAATTTCAACCGTTTCAGGACGGCACGCTATTTGATGTGTTCGTGCGCGATACGAATCCTAAATTTGTGAACTTTGAGATGGACGTTTTTTGGGTGGTACAACCTGGCCAGAATCCTGTGAAGCTACTTGAGACTTACGGCTCGCGCTGGTGCCTGATGCACGTCAAGGGAATGCGCGATAACACCCCGACTGGACTGCTCACCGGCTCTTCAGACGTGACGAACGATGTCGCCGTCGGTACCGGAAAAATTAATTACCTTCCAATTTTAGACGCCGGAAAAAAGGCGGGCGTAAAATTTTTCTTCATCGAAGACGAATCGCCTTCGTCCGTTCAGCAAATCCCGCAGAGCCTGGATTTTCTCCACGCGGCTAAATGGTAGCGAAGTTGAAAATCAATATTCCTTCAACCCGTTCATCCCCGGCATCGGCACGGGATATTTTCCGTTCGAATCGGCGATCAACGGCGCGGGGCCGTCCAGCGAAAGTTTGTCCACACCCGGCGCAAGTTCTGCGCTATTCATCGCCATCTCAAAGGTGATTTCCTGTCCCGTGTGCGCAGCCATGCGACCCATCGAGGCGACAAGGCTCGCCTCCACGCCACGCTTCACTTCGTTGTAAGGTTTGTCGTTGCGGATCGCATCGAGCAAGTCGGCCCATTCCATGTGATAAGGATTTGGCTCCGGCTGCGCAAACGCCCAAGCGAGACTGGCGTCGTCACACTTCTGGCCCTTGTAAATCGCGGCGTGCGATGGCATGTGGCCGTCGGCGGAAATGACCGCCAAACCTTTCGTGCCCTGCGCGAGACTTGAGTGATCCGTCAGGCAGTTGTCCATGACGCGGCCTTCGAGAAACAACCGCGCGCCGTCGTCGAACGTGTATTCCACGGAATAGTTGTCGAAATTTTGATCCACGTTGCTACCGCGAAAATGCCGGCCTCCGACGGCGCGCGCCTTCACCGGCCAGGCCCCTTTAATCCAGCAACACTCGTCAATATTGTGGATATAAAAATCGTTAAACGCGCCGCCGCTCGCCCAGATGAAACTATGAAACCGGCGGATTTGATAGGCAACTTCGGAAATATCCGCCGGCTTTAGTACCGACGCAAACGAACCGACCGCCGGATGCATTCGGTAGGCGCGCATCAACAAAATTTCCCCGATGTCGCCGGCCTGTATACGTTCAGATAATGCGTTGCGCGCCCGGCAATGACGACACATCAGCCCGACCCCGACCTTCAGATTTTTTTTCACCGACTCCTCGCCGAGCTGCAACATCCGTCGACTCGTCGGCCCGTCCACCGTCACTGGTTTTTCCATGAACACATTCAAGCCCTGCGCGATGGCGTAGGAAAAATGCACCCATCGGAATGCGGGCGGGGTCGCGAGAATTACCACGTCACCGGGCTTCAGACAGTCCATCGCTTTTTTGTAGGCGTCGAACCCGATGAAACTCGTGTCCGGCGTCACCGCATAACCGCTGCCAATTTTTTTTAATTGATTCTGGCTGCCCTTGAGCCGGTCTTCAAAAACGTCCGCCATCGCAACCAGTTTCACCGGCCCATTTTTTGCGGCGAACGCGTCATGTACCGCGCCGGTGCCACGCCCGCCACAGCCGACCAGCGCCAGTTGTATGACCTCGCTGCCGGCCGCATTAACATAAGGGATAGCCATGCCTGCGAACGCGGAAGCGGCGGCAATGCGTCCGGTGTTCTTGATGAATTCGCGTCGGTTGAGTTTGTTGATTGAAGTTTTCATGCGTCAATTGTTTTATTTTCCAAGTAGATGTTCGATCACATATTGATCCAGCGACTGATAATTCCGTTCAGCAATCATCTGCGCGGCTTTGGCTTCGTTGTAACTTCTTGCCTTCTCGACCATTTTCAAAAAAGTGCGCCGGCTGTTGTCCAGATGCGCGAGCCAGTGCTCCAGTTTCGTCGGACGGAACGGATGCACGTCGAAGCAAACATATTCGCCCCGGCTGCCGTAATGATTTTGTTCCAGCACGCGAACTTGATTGAACGCGCCGCGAAGATTCGCACTGCCAAACGGCTTGTCTTGATCGAACTTCAATCCGTTCTGGTCGTTCAAGTGTAGCGACCACAACTTCCCAAACGACATCGCAAACGCAATTTCATCCGACGGATCCAAACCAGCGAGTGTGCAATGCGCGCTTTCGATCAGCGCGCCAACGCGTTTCGGATCGCGCGTCAGATTCGCCACGGCCAGCGCGTGACCAATCGTCGGCACATACGCGTGATCCATCGGCTCGTTTGGTTTCGGCTCGATGGCGATGCGCACGCGCTTGTCGTGTGCCAGCATTTTGTCAATCGCCTGCACGAGATAATCCACGCTCTTCCTCGCATTTTTTGATTCGCGCAAATAACTGCCTTCGCGCGCGAGCCACAAAACAATTAGGTCGGTGCCGAGCATATTGGCGATGTCAATCGTGCGCCGCGAGCGGTCAATCGCATATTGGCGATGCTTCGGGTCGTTGCTGGTGTAAGCGCCATCAATCGTCTTCGGACTAAACCACAATCGTGGCGCAACCATTTCCGCAGCGATGCCAGCATCGTAAAGTTTTTTCTTCAACTTGTGCGTCTCGTCGACAATTTGTTTTTCTGATTTTGCGTCAATGTCCGGCACCACATCGTCGTCGTGAAACATCATCGCGTCGAAGCCGAGCTTTTTTAGTTGTGCGAGTTTCCAGTCAAACGATTGCGCCGGGCGCGTGGGCGGACCGTAAGGATCAGCGCCTTCGCTGAGATTCCACGGGCCGAAACAGAAACGATATTCTGCGGAGTTTTTTTTCATGGGTGATGTGGGTGTTGGTTTAGACGTTGCAAAGTTGAATGATGGTTTCTCTTTATTTGATGGTATTTGGAATTTCTACATTGATTGGGCGCGAATATTAATCGCCTTGAAATCGGAAATTGAAACGACCGGCGGGCGCGACATTGCCGCTGATATAAAAATCCATCACGTCACCGGGCTTCTGCAAGTTGTCCGCCCATTTGAAATCAATTGCCGTTTTTGTTTCGCAAATTTTCAATCCCATCGCGGCGCGCGGGATTTCGATTTGCAATTCTTTTCCTTCCACCCGCAGTTGGATCGGTGCAACTTTTTTCCAATTCCAGCCGCCGATATTTTTTTCCAGCCAGAATTTTCCGTCGGCATTGCGTTCGCGGTTGACGATAAAATCATATCCGGCCCAGCCGGTCGCGGCGCTTAGATCTGTGTCGAGCAACAGCCACATCCAATTCGTGCCAACCGCGGTGATTGGGGCCGCAGTGCGCGCGTAGAAAAAAATATTTTCCGTGTCGCGAGCGATTTTCATCGACACGAATTCATTTCGTCCGGAATGATTTTCATAATGCGTTCCGGCAATGCCCGCAAAATCGCGCGGCAACGTGCCGCCGATGTGCGTGGAAAATTCCGGCTGCACGTCGCGCCATTGTTCAAAGCCGCCGGACATGGAAATGATTTTTGCTCCAGAACTTTTCGGGAGCGCGGGCGCGCCTTTGTAGCGACGAATGTTGGCGATGAGCTGCCAGTAATAATTGTCGCCGTGGCCGCCGCGCATTGGCTCGATGTCGCGGCTGAATTCCTCGTCGTATTGATCCACAAACACCAGCGGATTTTCCGGTCGCACCCAGCGGCCCGCGACCCACTCGTTCCAGCCCGTGACCATCACAAACGGCGGATCCAGTTCAAACGCACGTTTCCATTGCTCCTGAAAATTGTAGCCGTGGTTCAGCGAGCCGGGCGAGGTATTTTGTTTGCCGTCGTGAAAACTGCGACCGCGCGCGATGCCGGAATTCATATTCGCCACAGTGCCATCAATCGCGCTCAAGTTTTGCGCCACGGACACGTTGACCTGCTCCAGTTTTTGCGGATCGTCGGTATAGCCAAACGGCTGCGGATACGTTGCCTCCCAATGCCACGCGTAAGGCGTGTTCGTCAATGTAAACGGCCAATGCGCGGCGCGCAGCGTGAAAAAATTTTTCACTTCACTGGTTGCTTCCGCCGCGTCGCAAATCATCAGCGGTTTGCCTTGCCAGTTGAACCATAGCTCGCGGTAGCGATTTGGTTGGTAAAGCTCGTGATAAATTGCGTTTGCCGTTTCACCGGCACGCGTGTTGACCATAAAAGCAATCTGCGGCGTGCGGCCGCCGCGTTTGCGGATATCGCAAAACACCTCGCACAAGTTTGTGTAAATTTCCGGATACGACCGCGCATTGGTGGTGTCGAAAATCAAAACGTCCACGCCCGCGGCGGCGAGCAATTCCGCGTGGCGGTGCAAAATCCACGGATCGTCGCTGCGATAGTAGCCGAACAGCGGCTCGTGCCAGTAATGCGCCACACCGTTACCGCCCCAAAGCGGACTCGCCGGATTCGTCGCCGCACCAGGATCGCGTGCGAGAATTTTCGCAACGTCATACGGGCCGTTGAGTTGCGGGCTGCGCGGCCAGTCTTCGTGATCAATGAAATAAAAAATGCCGACGAAGCGGTTTGTTTTCGGCGGGCCAACTTCATTCGCCAGCGGTAGCGAGCGGCTCAGCGTATCCGTCGCCGGCCACGGCACGCCGGGATTTTCCTGCGCAATAATCTGGCACGCCACGAACGCAGTTGCGAAGATGAAGTGAGGGAAACATTTTTTTGAGCTCATGGCGCTGGTTTTTACGAGTGCGGGCGCGACAACTCCTTTCAATCAATCTTTTCCGCGTCGCGAATTATTTTTCCTTCCCAAAACCATATACCGTTGGTCTGCGTCACAACACGTCCTTCGCTGCGCGGCACCGGCGGCGAATTCTTCGTTGGTAGCCAACGGGCAAGGTTTTTTTTCACGTCGGAGAAATTTGGATTCGTAATGAGATTGGTCCACTCGTGCGGATCGGTCTGCAAATCGTAAAGCTCCTCCGAATGATCGGCGTATTGGATATATCTCCAGCGGTCGCTGCGAATAGCGTGATTGCCGATGTTGTGTGTCGTGATCGCAGGCCACGATCTTTGAGCCTGTGCGTTTTTTAACTGCGGCAGCAAACTATGGCCTTCGAGTCCGGCGCGCGCGGGCAGTCCGCACAAATCCAGAAGCGTCGGATAAATGTCGAGCAGCTCGACTGGCTGGCTGCACGTCGCGTTCGGAGTCACACCCGGCCCGGCAAAAATCATCGGCACATGCGTGGCGCGTTCCCACAGCGAATTTTTTCCGGTGATTTCCTTTTCGCCGAGATGCCACGCGTTGTCAGACCAGAGCACGACAATGGTGTTTGTTTCGACCTCGCTGTTCGCGAGCGCGTCCAGCACACGACCAAGTTGGCTGTCCATGAACGTTGTGCTCGCGAGATACGAGCGCACAAGCGCCCGCCACTGGTTGTTTTGCTTGAGCCAAAAGAGCCGCGGTTCGGGCAATTTCCAGTGCAGATACCAGGAAAAATTCGGCAAGCTTGCGCACTCGCGTTCTTTCACCGGCGGCAAAATGATCTGCTCTTCCGACGGAAACAAATCGAACCATTTTTGCGATACAAAACACGGCAGATGCGGCAAGCGAAAACCAACGGCGAGAAAAAAGGGTCTGTCCTTCGGTTGCGACTGCAATTGCGCAATGGCATTCTCTGCAGTTTTCCAATCCGCCTGCTCACGATCGTTTGCTGGAAAAATTCCCCAATCAACCGCGCGCATCGGATCGGGTGTTTGCACGAATTTGTTTGCCGGCAACGGCATTGGTGGGGCGGGACCCCAGACGTTGAACTCGTTCGTCTGCAATTTCGGCGGGATGCTGCCATCGTGAAAAACTTTTCCGAAGCTCGCCGTGAAGTAGCCGTGTTGCTCGAAATATTGCGGCAGCGTGACCCAATTTGTCAGCTTCGGAACTGCGCGAATGCCCGGGGCCAGTCCATAGATGCCGGTGGTGGAAGGGCGTAATCCCGTGAGCACGCTCGCGCGTGAAGGATTGCAAAGCGGTGCCTGGCAATGAGCGTTGCTAAACAGCGTGCCGCTGTGCGCGAGGCGATCCAAGTTGGGCGTGAGAGCTTGCGGATGACCATTCAAGCAGCCGACCCAGTCGTTCAAGTCATCAACCACGACAAATAGTACATTAGGATGCGAAAATTGAGCAGCAGCGTGCAGTTGGAGCGTCGCAATCCACGAAACCAAAATTACAACAAACAGTTTTGCCATGCAATTTTTTGAGCGCCGCCTCTAGCACTCATAATTTTGAGGTAAAATGATAGCTGCCAGATTCGATCGACAACAACGCGTCATCATTTTCCATCCGGAGAAACTTCACGCCTTTGGCCTGCGCAAGTGCGCGCCAGCCGACGCAAATCGTATCCGCAGATTTCGCCGGCAGATAAATCGTCGCGGTTGTGTTCGCGGGAATTTTAACGCTCAATTCAAATTTGTTCTCCGTGCGCCGCCATTCGCTGGCGATGCGACCGTGAATCGAGTCGTAATGCGCCTTCACCCAGTGGATCGGTTCGCGCGCAGAGTTGCTGCCCGGCGACGGCGGATACGGATGAATGATTATTTTTTCATAACCCGGTCCGTCGCTTTGGATGCCCGCGAGATCGTTGATCATCCACTCGCACACCGCGCCGAAGGAATAATGCGCGAAAGAATTCATCGCAGCGTTTTGCGAGCCGTCGGGACCGCCAAAGCCGAATTCCTTGGTGTAACCGTTCCAGCGTTCCCAGATCGTCGTTGCCCCCTGCTCCACTTCGTAGCCCCACGACGGAAATTTGTGGCTCTGAAAATGTTTCACCGCGAGATCGTTTTCACCGACGCTCGTCAGCACCAGCAAAAGCGGACGCGTGCCGAGAAAACCCGTGGTCATGCCGGAGTTTTTTTCAGTTTCGCCGGCGCGCAATTTGTTCGCGAGAATTTTCCCGGATTTTAAGCGCACGTTTTCCGGCAGCAAACCCATGTAAATCGCCAATGCGTAGGCGGTCTCATTGTCTACGGATAGCGAGCCATCGGCCCTCAAATATTTTTCGCCAAAGGCCGATTTGATGTGCGCGAACAAATCTCTGTATTCCGCAGCCTCGGAATTTTTCCCAATCGCCGCCGCCATGTCGGACATCAATTTCGCCGTGTAAGCAAAATAAACCGTGTCCACATATTCCAGCGGAGTTTTTTTGCCGAACGACAGCCAGTCGCCCCAGTCGTTGCCGTGGGCGATGCCGAGATAATTTTTACTATTGCTTTTGCGCCAGTCCATGAATTTCACCATGAACGGCCAGCAGCGCTCGATGATGCGCGTGTCGCTGTAAGCCTGCCAGACCGTCCACGGACAAATCACGCCGGCGTCGCACCACGCGGTGCCGAAATCCCAACCGTGCTCGAACGGATACGGACAGTAGCCAGGAAACGTGCCGCTCGGGCGCTGCGATTCCATGACTTCGCGCAGCCATTTGGTATAAAACGCCGCCACGTCCGCGTTGAGCGTGGCGCAGTGAATGTAAATCTGCGCGTCGCCCATCCAGCCGAAACGCTCGTCGCGTTGCGGGCAATCCGTCGGCAAATCCACGAAGTTTGCGCGCTGCGTCCAGACGACATTTTTGAAGAGGCGGTTCGGCACCGGATCGCTGCATTTAAAACCGCTGGTTAGCGGCGTGTCGCTGTGCAAAACAATTCCGGTGATCGCGTCTTTGCCCGGTTTGCCGGGAAAGCCGGTGACTTCGACATATTGAAAACCGTGGAACGTGAAGCGCGGCGTCCACATCTCGCCGTTTTTGTCGCCGCGTAAAATATAGGTGTCCGTCGCGCGGGCCTTGCGCATATTTTCCGTCATTAATCGTCCATTGGGATAAATCATTTCGCCGTAGCGCAATTGAATTTTTGTTCCGGCCGGGCCTTTCACTTTCAGCCGCGCCACACCTGCGAAATTTTGGCCGAGGTTAAAAATGTAAACGTCATTCGTCGGCGAGGTGACAGCGACGGGCTTGATTTCCTGAATCGGGCGCACCGGCAAACCGGGAAACGCTTCGAGTTTTGGCGGAGCATGAAAACCGAGATCAATCGGCCGGCCTTCGATTTTTGGGCCGTTGCCCGGCTGTGACGAATTTTGAAACTCGTAAAAAGTTGCCGGCTTGCTGCCATTTTTCTCCGCGAGAATTGCCGCTTCCCATTTCACATCGTCGAAACCGACCCGCGTCCAACCGTCCATTTTCCTCCTCGCATCATAATATTCCCCCATCAAAAAATCGCCTTCGCGCACCGGGCCGTCGCTGGTTACTTTCCACGATTGGTCTGTCGAAATAGTTTCACGTGAGCCGTCGGCGTATATAATTTCAAGTTGCGCCATAATCGCCGGTGTCCGTCCGTAAGTGTCGCGGCCGATGTGTTCCGTGCCGATGCCAGTGAGCAAACCGAAACCGATGTAGCCCGCATACCAGCCGTCGGCGAGCCACGCACCGAGTGCGTTGCCGCCGGACTTCACGAGTGGCGTGACGTCGAAAGTATTGTAGTAAGCGCGCTGGTGATAATCCGTCCAGCCTGGCGCGAACCGCGCGTCGCCGACGCGCTGGCCGTTCAGGTAAAGCTCGTAAATGCCAAGCGCAGTCGCATAAATCGTGGCGCGGGCAATTTTTTTGGTGGCGGAAAATTCCTTGCGATACTGCCGTGCGGGTGGGAGAAAAAGATTGCTCGTGTCTTTCCACACCGGTGAATTGTCACGCACGGAAATGTAATTGGCCTTCCAGTCGTCGGGTGAAAGCAGGCCCATTGTCCACGATGCCGGTTCGCTCCACTTTGGTTTTCCGTCTTTGTCCCACACGCTAACTTTCCAAAAGCATTGCTGGCGCGACGTGAGCAGTTTGCCGGCGTAGGAAATATTCACCGTGTCGCCGCTGGGAATTTTTCCGCTGTCCCACAAGTCGGCTGATTTTTTTGCGAGCAGCTCTGCGCTGGAAGCGACGATGATTTGATATGCAGTCTGCATTTGTCCGTGTTCGGTGGCCGCGACGCGCCACGTCAAACGTGGCTGCACCTCATCAATACCCAGCGGGTTGACACGATATTCGCAGCGAAGTTCAACCGGACTCAAGGCGGCGAGACAGGAAAAATTCATTGCTATCACCAGCGCAATCGCAGACTTGCGCCACAGTGAGACATTGAAGAAACAGCCATGTGAATTATTCATTTTGGTGCTCAATCAGGCTAAAAGAACGTTGACGTTGTAACCTACCAGTATTATTTTGAAATAGCAATAATTAACCCACCCATGCCCGCGAGATACATTTCCACTTTTTTGGCAGACTTATGTGCAACTTTTTTTCTTCAAAGCGGCCAAGCACAAACGGATTTGGGAAACCCACTTGCTGGCTTGGAGCAGCTCAAGGATTTTCAATCCATGCGGGCTTCTTCATCCGATCCCGATTGGAAAAATGGCAACGCGGATTCCCGGTCCATCGAGCCCGGCAAAACCTTGACGCTGGCGGAACTCCACGGCCCTGGAATGATCGTTCACTTCTGGTGTACAATCGCGCATCCCGATCCGTTTTACTCACGACTGCTAACGTTGCGCATTTATTGGGACGGGGAAATGAATCCCAGCGTGGAATGTCCTATCGGTGATTTTTTCGGAGTGGGGCAAGGACTGGATCGGTCTTTCACATCTTTGCCGGTGCGCGTGACATCGGACGGACGCGGCCGGAATTACTACTGGCCAATGCCGTTTTGCAAGTCGGCGCGCATCACTGTGAGCAACGACAGTGACCGGCGGTGTAATTCCTTTTACTATTACATTGACTGGCAGATACACCCGTCGTTGCCGAAGGATACCGCGTATTTTCATGCGATATATCGCCAGGAATTTCCCTGCGTCATGGGCCGAAACTATCAGATCGCCGACATCGTGGGACGAGGCCATTACGTGGGAACCGTGCAAAGTGTTTATCTGGTGTCGCCGGGCTGGTATGGCGAGGGGGACGATTTCTTTTTCATCAATGGCGAAAAAAAACTAAGCCTGCGCGGAACGGGAACAGAAGATTATTTTTGCGACGGCTGGGGATTTCGCGAGCAGTCCGGGCCATTCTACGGTGTTCCGCTGTTTGAAGGCTACCAAACCGGGAATCGCAGCAGTGCCTACCGGTGGCACATTCCCGATCCCATTGTGTTTACCAATTCGCTGCGCGTTGAAATCGAACACAAAGGTTCGCAGTTGTTTCCCGACGGCAGCCATACCGGCTTCATTGAACGCGATGATCTGATGTCGAGCGTGGCTTACTGGTATCAAACCGAGCCGCACAAACCGTGGCCGGCGATGCCGCCGGCAAAAGACCGCCTGCCGTTTCGCGATCAGGCCGTAGTTATTGGCCACGACGCGGTAACCAACGCGCTTCATTCTGACGGCTCCATCACAGTGTCATCATGGCGAGCGACCACCGATGATAAACAACTCTGGTTTCGTCCCGCCAGCTGCAATGCGTGGGTAGAAATTCCCTTCCAGTTTGATCATCCGGAATCGGCTGACCTAATTGTGAAAACGACCCGCACCCCGGGTAGCGGAATTTACACGGTTAAACTCGATGATCGCGTGTTGGGTCAGTTGGATTGCTATTCTTTTGAACCTTCAGGCCCGGTGGAAAAAGATTTGGGACAAACGGAATTGGCGCCGGGAAAACACACATTGCGTTTTGAAGCCGCAGGGAAAGCGTCGCAGTCGGCGGGGTATTTTATCGGGTTTGATACGCTGATCTTTCGGGTTCCGATTTACAGCCGGTCGGCGAACGAAGACCTGCGCAAAATTCAGAGAAATTAATGACGCCAACGCAAAACATAAAATCTTTTTCAGCATTGGGCAATCCGGCGTTGCGCGCGTGTCTGGCGCTCGCGTTAATGTTGTTTCTTGGAATTATTTTTAACGGCGACGGCGCGTTTTTCAAAACCGGCACGCACCGCGATGCTCTCCGTCAGATATCCGTGTATGGAATTCTTGCATGCGGTTTGACGCCGGTGATTGTTTCCGGCGGAATTGATCTCGCTGTCGGTAGCGTGCTGGCGCTGGTAGCCGTGTGCGCCGCAAAAATGGCGATCCATTGGAACTGGCCAAGTGCATTGACCGTCATCGCTTGTCTTATGGTTGGTGCAGCTTGCGGCGGGGTGTCCGGTCTCATCACGGCGAAATTGCGGCTGCAACCTTTCATCGCCACTCTGGCGATGATGGTCTTTGCTCGCGGCCTGGCGAAATATGCTTCGGGCGGAATGAAAATTTCCACCGCGATTTTGAATCCGGACGGAACCTATCGTTACGCCGAAGTTCCACCGTTTTTTCGCTTCTTGGACAGTCGCGTTTTAGGCGGCAACGTTTCGGTGGTCACCATTATTTTTCTCGTCTTCGCGGCGGTTGCTTGGATTTTGATGTCCAAACATATTTGGGGTCGGCACATTTATGCCACCGGCGGAAACGAACTTGCCTCGCGCTTTTCCGGAGTGCCGGTGGTGTCCGTCAAAATTCTGGCCTACATTGTTTCGGGTACGTGCGCCGCAGTGGCAGGCATCTGCCAGGCGGCGCAGGAACAACAGGG
The DNA here is from genome assembly GCA_903827955.1 of uncultured Verrucomicrobia subdivision 3 bacterium. Taxonomy (GTDB): domain Bacteria; phylum Verrucomicrobiota; class Verrucomicrobiia; order Limisphaerales; family UBA11358; genus UBA11358. The sequence goes on along the minus strand of CAIKKJ010000065.1, from coordinate 33,438 downwards.
CGATCCCGAAACCGGAGCCGGCTACGAATTAGTAGCCATCGCGATGGTTGTGATCGGCGGGACGAGCTTGGCGGGCGGACGTGGCGGCATCGGCCTGACGCTGCTGGGCGTTCTGACGATTGGCTATCTCGACAAAATTTTAAGCATTAACGCCGTGCCCGAAGCGGGGCGGTTGATGCTGACCGGTGGCATCATCGTGGCCGCCGTTTTGACGCAAAGCCGCAAAAAAAACTGAATTAAAACTTATGAACACAAAAAAAGTTTCATTCTCCAAAATCGAAACTCCAGAGCAAATTCAAGCAACAAGCTTCAAAACATTTTTCGCGCGCGATTGAAATTTGAAAATTGGATCTTCTCCGTGGCTCGGATGTTGATGCTTGGAGCATTTGTTTTCCTGGCCGGTTGCAGCAAACCAACCGGTGGCAACTCCGGCACAAATTCTTCCACACCGCAAAAAAAAATCACCATCGGCATGTCGCAGTGCAATCTCGGCGAGCCGTGGCGCGAGCAGATGAACGCCGACATCCAAGCCGCCGCCGCGAAACATCCCGAACTGAAAGTTGTATTTAAAGATGCGCAAAACGACACGTTGCAGCAACGCGCTCAGATCGAGGAATTCGTGAGCGCCAAAGTGGATTTGCTGATCGTCAGTCCGAAGGAGGCGCAGCCGTTAACGGAGCCGGTAGCCCGCGCGATGGACGCGGGCATTCCCGTCATCGTGCTGGACCGCCGTCTGCTGGGCGACAAATACACCTGCTTTATCGGCGCGGACAATAAAAAGATTGGCAATGCGCTCGGCGAATGGGTTGTGAAAACGCTCGATGGAAAAGGCAATGTCGTCGAACTGATGGGGCTGCAAACCTCCGCGCCCGGCCAAGACCGGCATAGCGGTTTTCTGGAAGGCATTGCCGGATCGGACATCAAAATTGTTTTCAGCGCGGACATGAAATGGCTGGAGCCGGACGCCCGCAAGGAAATGGAATCGGCGCTGTCGCGCTTCGACAAAATTGATCTGGTCTATGGCCACAACGATCCCGGCGCGCACGGGGCTTATCTGGCAGCCAAATCCGCCGGCCGTGAAAAACAGATAAAATTTGTTGGCATTGACGCGCTGCCGCAGGAGGGCGTGGGCTATGTTTCGCAGGGAATTTTGGACGTGACGTTTCAATATCCCACCGGTGGCGCGGAGGCGATTGACACCGCGCTGAAAATTTTCCGCGACGAAAAAGTACCGAAGGATATCACGCTCGGCACGCGCCGTTTCGACAAAGCATCGGTTAAGACCGGTGGAGAGGCATTGCCGTAACAAGTGAAAGATTGAGGGCAAGCAGCAGATACTAAATTAATTCGAAATAAATATACCAGCATGAATCTATGAAAACACCACCTAAAAATCACTCCGGCACGAAAACTGTCCAATCGAGCATCGTATTCAACGTGGCCCTTTACGCAGTTTGCACCGGGGCATTGGCCCTTTCCGTTGACGCACAAACCGCCGTTCAAAAGGATTATCTCAACACCAATCTGCCGGTGGCGAAACGGGTGGACAACCTGCTCGGTCAGATGACGCTAGAGGAAAAAGTCGGCCAAATGTTCATGGGCCGCATTCAAGCTGCCGATGCGCAGCAACTTGTCGCGAAAGGGTTGATCGGTTCGTGTGTGGGCGTGATGGCCCCGGCGGTTAAGATTGATGAATTACAAAAGGTGGCGGTGGAAAAATCGCGCCTCGGTATTCCGCTCTTGTTTGGTTGCGACATCGTACATGGCTTTTCAACTATTTTTCCGATTCCCCTCGCCCAAGCCAGCACTTGGAATCCGGATTTGATCCAGCAATGCGCTGCCATTGCCGGTAAGGAATCCGCTTCTCAAGGCATCCGGTGGACCATGTCTCCGATGGTAGATATTGCGCGCGATCCCCGATGGGGCCGAATCGCCGAGGGCGCGGGGGAAGATCCTTATCTGGGCATGGCCATAGCCAAGGCCATGGTCGAAGGGTATCAGGGCCAACAGCTCAACCCGAAGAGCGACCTCGTCGTGTGCGTGAAACATTTTGTCGGCTACGGAGCGGCCGAAGGCGGACGCGATTACGACACGACCGACATTTCAGAACGCACCCTCCGGGAAATTTATCTTCCGCCGTTCAAAGCCGCGGTGGACGCCGGAGCGGGAACTATCATGAGCGCATTCAACGACCTGAACGGGATTCCTACGTCGGCAAATCCATTCACCATGGATGGGGTGCTGCGAGATGAGTGGGGGTTCAAAGGCATTGTCCGCGCGGATGCAAATTCCGATTCTGAACTGGTCAACCACGGGATTGCCACCAATGCGGAGGAGGCGGCTTTGAAAGCGGTGACCGCCGGCCTCGATTTGGGATTCGCACCCTATCACGCCAACTTGGTGAAATTGGTTCAAAGCGGCAAAGTGCCGTTGCCGCTGGTGGACGAGTGCGTCCGGCGGTTTTTGCGAATCAAATTTGAAATGGGCTTGTTTGAAAATCCGTATGTTGACCTCGACAAGGCTAAAACAGCTCTGCTGCTTCCTGAATACCGACGAGCCGCCCGCGAAGCCGCCCGTCAATCAATCGTGCTCCTTAAAAACGAAGGAAATGTCTTGCCGATCGCCAAAGACATCAAAACCATCGCGGTCATCGGTCCGCTTGCTGATGACAAAGCCGATGTCTTGGGCTGCTGGCACGCGCATGGAATGCCGCGCTCAGCGGTGACCGTGCTGGCTGGCATCAAGGCAAAAGTTTCCGATGCAACCAAAATCTTGTATGCAAAGGGATGCGGGATAACGGACGAAACGAACGTTGATTTTTCCCATGCCTTGACGGTTGCCCGTCAGTCTGATGTGATCATATTGGTCGTTGGTGAAAGCGCGGACATGAGCGGTGAGATGTCATCCCGGTCGTCCTTGGACATTCCCGGTGAACAAGAAGAACTGGTGCGGCAAGTTTCCCGACTCGGAAAGCCGATTGTGGAAGTGCTGATGAACGGCCGTCCCCTGTCCATAGGTTGGGATGCTAAACATGTTCCCTCAATTTTGGAAACCTGGCACCTTGGAACAGAGGCGGGCGACGCGATTGCCGATGTTTTGTTCGGCGATTACAATCCGAGCGGCAAACTCCCCGTCACTTTTCCGCGAACGGTGGGACAGGTTCCCATGTATTACAACCACAAGAACAGCGGCCGACCGGCGTCGCTGGTTCGCCACACCGCCAAATACCAGGATTTGCCGTGGACGCCGCTGTATCCCTTTGGATTTGGCTTAAGTTACACCACTTTTGAATTTTCGGATCTCACGGTCGAAGCTGACGCAGCGGTCAAAGATCAGTTCCAAGTGAGCGTGAATCTCAAGAACACTGGCTCACGAGGCGGCACGGAAACGGCACAACTTTACATCCGCCAGACGGGCACTTCCGTCACTAGGCCGGTCAAGCAACTGAAAGCCTTCGCGAAAGTGGCACTTGCTCCCGGCGAATCCAAGACGGTCCATTTTGTCCTGACTCCTTTTGATCTGTCATTTTACGATCAAAAAATGCAACGCGTGGTCGAGTCAGGTCCTTTGGAAATTATGGTGGGAAACAATTCAAGCGAGGTGCTTACCAATACAGTCCAGATCGAACAACCCATGAAGTTGGAGCCAGTCAGAACCGAGTCTTTCGGTAATTTGTAAGTATGATTTTTCATCACAAGGCATCACACCCGTTTCCATGAAAGCATTCCTGCGACATTTCCGCCTGTTGATGTTTACTTGGGTTCAGGTTTTTTCCGCAAACTTTTGCTTCGGCGGCGAACTGACGTTGACGGAATTAAAATGCGAATACCGTGTAAATCCGCTGGGTATTGACATCGCGAAGCCGCGTTTCAGTTGGGTGATTGATTCGCCGCAGCGCGGCGAAGCACAGACCGCGTATGAAATTCTAGCCGCGTCCAGCGAATCAAATCTTACCAACGGCAAAGCGGATTTGTGGAACAGTGGAAAAATTATTTCCACTGAAACTCTCGGCGTCACCTACGCCGGCCAGCCGCTGAGCTCGCGGGAAAAAGTTTTTTGGAAAGTGCGGATTTGGGATTGTGGTAGCGAACCGTCCGCGTTCAGTCACACGGCGACATTTGAAACGGCTCTGCTGGCTCAGACCGATTGGCGGGCAGAATGGATTGAAAACCCACATCACTCGCGCGTCGCCGAACCCGAGGCTTACGAAGACCACCCCGCTCCGCTGTTTCGCAAGCAATTTAAACTCGATAAAAATATCAAATCCGCCCGCGCTTATGTCAGTGGCCTCGGCTATTTTGAACTGCGGCTGAATGGTGAGCGGGTAGGCAACGATGTATTGAATCCCGGCTGGACGAGTTACGCCAAGCGCGTTTTGTATTCCACCTACGATGTCACCGCGCAGCTCAAGCGCGGAGAAAACGCCGTCGGCATCATGCTCGGCAACGGCTGGTTCAATCCGCTACCGCTCGCGTTGTGGGGACGCATCAGGCCCGACACCGCGCTCGTCATCGGAGAGCCGCGCGCGATGTTGCAACTCGTCGTCGAATTCACCGATGGTACGACGCATACGTTTTGCACCGATGAAAGCTGGCGGACTGCGGACGGGCCGGTTCTGCGGAACAACGTCTATCTCGGCGAAGTTTACGACGCGCGTCGGGAACTGGCCGGTTGGGATCGCGCCGGCTTTGACGATTTACAGTGGCGAAAAGTTGAACTCGCCACCGCGCCACAACTCGGATCGCTGCACGCGCAAGACGCGCCGCCGATTCGAGTGACGCGCGTTTTGAAAGCGGTTAAACTTACGGAGCCCAAGCCGGGCGTTTTCATTTTTGATTTCGGACAAAATTTCGCCGGCTGGTCGCGGCTCCATGTGAAAGGCGAGCGCGGCACTTGCGTTCGTTTGAGCTCCGGCGAATTGCTTTATCCCGACGGCACGTTGAACGGAATGACTGCGGTGGTCGGACAAATCAAAGACGGCGGCAAGGATTACGTTTATGACGGACATGGCAGGCCGAAAACCGCGTTCCAACTCGACGAATATATTTTGAAGGGTAAAAGCGAAGAAACTTACACGCCGCGATTTACGTTCCACGGATTTCGCTACGTCGAAGTTACCGGCCTTCCCGGCAGACCGACGCTGGATTCGCTCGAAGGTCTCGCGTTGAACTCGAATGTTCAGCCTGTAGGCAATTTTGAATGCTCTAATGATTTGTTCAATCGCATTCAGAAAATGGTGACGCGGACGGAACTTGCGAATTTGTTTAGCGTGCAATCCGATTGTCCCGCACGCGAAAAATTTGGCTACGGCGGCGATCTCGCGGTGACGAGCGAAATGGGAATGTTCAATTTTGATATGGCGCGTTTTTACGCCAAGGCCGCGCGGGATTTTGCCGACGCGCAACGGACCAATGGCGGTTTCACCGAAACCGCGCCATTCGTTGGCATCAGTGACCAAAATCTCACTGATGATTCGCGTGTCGCGAATCTCGGCGAAGGATCGGGCCCGGTGGATTGGGGTGTAGCCGAACCGCTGCTCGCGTGGCAGTTGTTTCAATATTACGGCGACCGCCAGGCGATGAGCGAAAATTACGATACGATCAAACGCTGGATTAACTTGCTCCACTCGAAAGCCACGGATGATCTGCTCGACAACGGCATCAGCGACCACGAAAGCCTTGCGCCCAAACCACGTTTCGTGACCGGCTCGGTGGCTTTTTTTCAAAACATCAAACTCTTCGCGCACATTGCCAAAACTCTGGGCTACGACGACAACGCGGCGGAAGCGGAGCAGCTCGCGGGAAAAATTAAAGCCGCGTTCAACCGGCAATTCTTGCGCGCCGGCACGGGCATTTACGATTCCGGCAGCCAGACGTGCCAGGCGTTCGCGCTTTATTTTGGACTGGTTCCGCCCACCGAAAAAACCAACGCGCTGAACGCGCTGGTTCACGACATTATGGATTTGCATCAAGGCCATCTGACCACCGGAATTTTCGGCACCAAATATATGCTAAACACATTGACGGAACTGGGCCGCGCGGATGTCGCTTACGAAATCGTGAATCAACACACGTTTCCCGGCTGGGGCTTCATGCTGGACAACGGTGCGACGACGCTTTGGGAACACTGGGAATTCAGCGACAATATTTATTCGCATGATCATCCGATGTTTGGCTCGGTCAGCGAATGGTTTTACAAAGCGCTCGCTGGCATCAACCCCGCGCCGGACGCGGTGGGTTTCAATAAAATTATTATCGCGCCGCAGCCGGTCGGAGACCTGAAGTGGGTCAAGGCTGCCTACGAATCCGTGCATGGCAAGATCATGTCGGAGTGGAGCAAGTCAGCAGGACAATTTCGATTGCACGTGCGTATCCCAGTTGGTTCAACCGCGACCGTTTGGGTGCCTGCGAAAAATTCCGCCGGGATTACTGAAAGCGGTCAAAGCATTGAGCACAGGCCGGAAATCCTATTCCAGCGGATGAATGGCGGAAAAGCTGTTTTCTGCATTCCCTCCGGCGACTACCATTTCGTTTCCACCATTGAATGACTTCATCCTTTGACAAAAAATCCAAATCTCTACTTCGATTTTGATCACATAGACCAATATGGTTCAATTTGCACCGAAGCCACCGGAAGAACGGTCAGAGATGTCAAATTATTACCCGCAGAGCCATGCGGCCTGGCTGCCGCGCCACCTTCGTCAGGCCTCCGAATCTGCCGGAGGGCGTTGACAGCAATCATCCTGACATCGTTTTTGTGGAGTTTTCCTGCCAGGGCAAAGGTGGCAGCATCCGCATTACAGTGCGAATATTTGACTGATCCACTGGGAATTGATGTCCAGACGCCCCGATTTACTTGGAAGATAACGGATACGGATCATGTCCGGGGGCAGAAACAAACGGGCTATCAGGTGCTGGTTGCCAGCAGTCCGGTCCTACTGGATGAAGGGCGGGCGGATGTTTGGGACAGCGGTAAAGTTGATTCCTCACAATCCGCGTTGATCCCGTTTGCGGGGAATAAATTAAATTCCGGGCAGGATTGCTTTTGGAAGGCAAGGGTGTTTGATAAAGACAAAAAGCCGTCGGCGTGGAGTTCCGCCGCCCGTTTTTCGATGGGCCTGCTCGAGCCAAAGGATTGGACCGGACCTTGGATCAAGCACCCGACCGCCCCGAAGGAAAAGCACATCTGGTTTCGGAAGACATTCACGCTTCAGAAAAAGGCCGCCTCGGCGTTTATTTACGTCGCTTCCGTTGGGTATCATGAACTTTATATCAATGGGCACAAGGTTGATTCGCGAGTTTTGGCGCCCTCGCTCACCCGGCTTGACAAACGAGTCCTTTATGTCACGTATGATATCAAGGATGCGCTCCACGCTGGTTACAACTGCATAGCCATTTGGACCGGCCCCGGGTGGTCACGCTACGGACCTTTCAAAACCGAGTCTGCGCTCCGGGTTCAACTTAACGCGAAAACGATCAGCGGCGATGCCATCGCGCTCGCCTCGGACACGAGTTGGCGGTGCGAAATTAGTTCCAGCGAGGACTTCGGCCTTTGCCAGAGCGGGGATCATGGTGGTGAGAAAATCGAGGCTCAAAAATACAATCCTGACTGGAATGCGGTTAATTTCGATGACCAGAAATGGGCCTATGTGGCGCCAGCCGCCATCAATGTTACGCTTTCGGCCCAGATGATCGAGCCAAGCCGTGTGATTCAGACCCTCAACGCACAAAGCATCTCGGGAAACGGACCGTATAAAGTGGATTTGGGCACGAACTTTTCCGGCTGGATCTCAGTTAAAATGAAAAACCAGTCCGCCGGAGATGTTGTCAGCATCCAAGTATCGGACAACCCCGGCACAACTCAGGCGTTTGGACAGAAAAGTGTTTATTTATGCAAGGGTGGGGTGTCCGAAATGTTCCAGAACAGGTTCAATTACGCCGCCGGGCGCTATCTGACGATTGAAGGCTTGAAAAACAAACCCGGACTTTCCGATATTAAGGGTTATCTGGTCGGCACTGATCTGAACCGTGTGGGACATTTTTCCTGCTCCAGCGATTTGTTCAACAAGATTTACGAAACCGATCTCTGGACCTACCGGGCCGACACGGTCGAAGGCTATACGCAGGATTGTCCGCATCGCAAAAGGCTTGGCTATGGCGAGGAGAATTTCGCCACCGCGTGGGGTTGCGGACTTCCCAATTACGACTCCGGCGCGTTATACACCAAGATCGTCCGCGACTGGTGCGACGTGCAGCAAACCAATGGCTCGATTAATCAAACCGCTCCCCAGACCGGCAAGGATTATGGAGGCGCGATGTGGAGCAGTGCGCCCCTTAATGTCAGCTTGGAATTCTATAGGAATTACGGAGACCAGCGGATTCTCGTCGCATCTTATGCCGTCAACAAGGCCTGGCTCGAATTCCTGGCTTCCAATGTGGTGGACGGACTCCTGCAGCCTTACAATACGAACTATAACCGCGGGGGAAATTTTTTGGGCGATTGGGCGGCTCCGTATGGGAAGGCCGATCCGCTGAAGGAAAAAGAGTTTGGAACGACTCCGGAGGCCCTGCTTTTAAATAATTGTGTCTATGCGATGAATCTTCGCACATTCGTGACCATTGCAAAACTACTGGGGCAGACCGATGACGTCGGAATCTATGGCAAGCGGTTGGAAGACTTGAAAGCAAAAGTTCAGGCGCATTTTTTCAATCCGGACCAGAATACTTACATAGACCATCATCAGATTCATCTGGCCTTTCCAATGTTTGCTGGCATTACGCCGGACGCTGTGAAACCCAAAGTCTTCGCTAATTTTGAAAAAGAGATTCTTCAAACGCGGCCTTATCTCGACATGGGAAGCTCCGGCTTGCCGGTCCTGTTGAAGTTTTTGATCGAAGATGTGGAACGTAACGACGTCCTTTTCGCGCACCTTTCCAAAACCACGGAACCCAGTTACGGCTACTTCCTTAGCCGCGGGGAAACCGCTTGGCCGGAATACTGGGACGACAATTGCGCAAGCCGCATTCATACATGTTATACCGGCATTGCAGCCTGGTTTATCAAAGCCGTTGGCGGCATTCGCGAGGATCCGAATCAATATGGGTATAAATCTTTCATTATCGCGCCGCAGCCGGTCGGCGATTTGAAATGGGCCAGGACCATCTATGATTCCCTGCAGGGTCTGATCATTTCAGAGTGGCGCAAGCCGGCGGAAAAATTTTATTTGCACGTGCAAATTCCCGTCGGCGCAACGGCTACGGTTTTTCTGCCGGCAAAAAACGATGCTAAAATCACCGAAAGCGGGTGGGATATTTCCCGCCACCCGGAAATCCATTTGCAAAATCGGACCGGTGATAAAGCCATCATTGCGCTGCCGTGTGGCGACTATTATTTTACTTCGACCAATCCTTGACTCATTTATGACGCAAACAAATTACGTTTCAGATTTTTTTCAAACCAGCCAACGTTGCTTGGCTTACCGCAAACGGAACCACGCGATGGCAGGTACGGGTAGTTGCGCCGCCCCGTCGCGCGAAACAACTGATTCACCGTTTGTGTTATCAAATGGCCGCGACGACGAGGCGTCGCCGGTACCTTCAGCGACGAGGGCGTCACAGCGGCCAGCGCCAAGGCCGCGACTTTTGACTCCACGGATACGGTTCAAAACAGCCGTGTGGCTACCATTTATTTTTGCCATCAATGCTCTGGCGGGAGTTCAAGTGGCTCAACTGCGCTGCGAGTATTTGGAAAATCCGCTGGGCATTGACACGGCGCAGCCGAGATTGAGCTGGATATTGGAATCGAAGGAGCGCGGACAAAAGCAAACGGCCTGGCAAATTTTGGCGGCGACGAGCGTCGACGAACTGAAGGGCAATCACGGCGATTTGTGGGACAGCGGCAAGGTTGATTCCGACAAAACTACGTTTATCGCTTACGCGGGGGAAACTTTAACGTCGAGAGAAAACTGTTTTTGGAAAGTCCGCAGTTGGGATAAAGACGACAAGCCATCCGAGTGGAGCAAACCGGCGTTTTGGCAAATGGGTTTATTTTCGCTAGCGGATTGGAATGCGAAATGGATTGCCAAAACGACTAACATTGACGAACAGCCTGCGCCCTTTTTTCGCCGCGAAATTAATTTGGACGGCAAAATCAAACGCGCCACAGTTTCCATCTGCGGACTCGGCTATTACGAATTGCACATCAACGGCCAAACCGTCGGTGATCAGTTACTCGATCCCGGGTACACGCGCTATGACAAGCGCGTTTTGTATGCGACGCATGACGTGACGGCGTTGTTGAAGCGCGGTAAAAATGCGGTCGGGGTCATTCTCGGCAATGGATGGTTCAATGTACAAACCAAAGCCGTTTGGTATTTTGACAAAGCGCCGTGGCGCAACTCGCCGCGACTCCGGCTGTCACTATTTGTGGAATATACCGACGGACGCACGCAAATCATGGGAACGGATGAAAACTGGAAAACAACTACCGGACCAATTTTGTTCAACAGCATTTACGGCGGTGAAAATTACGATGCGCGACTCGAAATGCCAGGCTGGGACAACCCGGGGTTCAACGACTCCACCTGGCAGCCGGCGCACATTGCTGACGGCCCGAAAGGCAAGCTCATTGACGAAATGATGCCGCCGATTGAGGCGACGCAAATCATCAGGCCGGTGAAATTGAGCGAACCCAAGCCGGGCGTGTTCATTTTTGATCTTGGCCAGAATTTTTCTGGCTACACGGAATTGAAAGTGAAAGGTCCAGCGGGAACCAAAGTCACTTTGCGCCACGGCGAAAGGCTTTTCCAAGATGGCGCGCTCGACACCACCGACATCATCGAGCACGTAAAACGCATGGGCGCGGATCAACAGTTTCAGACGGACAATTACACTTTGCGCGGCAGCGGCACGGAAACGTGGCATTCGCGTTTTACATACTACGGTTTTCAATATGTCGAGGTAACGGACTTTCCCGGCAAGCCGACGCTCGATTCGTTGCGCGGCGTGTTCACGCACACAACAGTTCCGATCGCAGGCAAGTTTGAATGTTCCAATCCGCTGCTGAATAAAGTCTGGACCGCCGGGCGCTGGTCTTATTTGAGTAACCTCCAAGGCATCCCAACCGATTGCCCGCATCGCGAAAAAAATGGCTGGACCGGCGACGCGCATCTCGCCGCTGAGCAAGGCATTTACAATTTCATGCCCGCCGGCATTTACACAAAATGGATCAACGATCTCGACGACGAGCAGCAACCAGACGGTTGCCTGCCAGGCATTGTGCCGACGAGCGGTTGGGGATATTCCTGGGGCAACGGACCCGCGTGGGACAGCGCGTTTGAGCTGATTCCGTTTTATCTTTACGAATATTACGGTGACGCGAAACCGCTATGCGACCATTACGTCGGAATGAAACGCTACGTGGATTATCTCGCGACGCGGGCCACGAATAATATTGTCAGCATCGGCCTCAATGACTGGGCGCCATTCAACACTAAGACACCGGCGGACATCACGGACACCGCGTATTTTTATCGCGACACGCAAATCGTTGCGCTCACCGCCAAATTGCTTGGAAAAACTGTTGACGCAAATGAATACACCCAACGCGCGGCACAAATAAAAAACTCCTTCAGCGAACATTTTTATCACGCAAAAACCGGCACTTATGGCAACGGTAGCCAGACTTCGTTGAGTTGCGCGCTGTATCAAGGCCTAGCGGAAACGGCGACTGAAAATCGCGTGCTCGAAAATCTTGTTGCCAGCGTGGACAAACAAAATGGCCACATTGACACTGGCATCCTCGGTGCAAAATATATTTTGAATACCTTGACCGATCACGGTCGAACCGACGTGGCCTATCGGATGGCGTCGAAAAAAGATTTACCGAGTTGGGGTTGGTGGATCGAGCAAGGCGCGACGACGTTGTGGGAAACGTGGCGCGGCGTGGCCTCGCGCAACCATATCATGTATGGCGACATCAGCGCATGGTTTTACAAGGCGCTCGCCGGAATCAATCCCGACCCGACGAATCCTGGCTTCAAACATTTCATCATCCGTCCGCATCCGGTCGGCGACCTCACCTTTGTGCACGGCGAATACAACTCGATTCACGGCAAGATTGTGAGCGATTGGAAAATCAAGGACGGTCAATTTCATTTGCACGTCGTCGTTCCGGCAAACACCACCGCCACCGTTTGCGTGCCCGACGCGAATCTCGATGAGGTTCGCGAGAGCGCTCACCCGCCGATGATAGCGAATGGAGTGAGTAGTTTTTCCCAAACACCAGACGGCGCAAATTTTGATATAGGATCAGGCGAATATGATTTTTCTGCACCGACGAAACAGAATGAAATGAGGTTGCTTCGATTTGACGGACGGTAAATTGGGTAGACAATCAAATGATTAAAACCAATAACCAGAACATCGTTAAGACTCGTCAGAAGTTTGACCAAACCTTTAAGCGTGAAGCTGTCAACAACTGGCTGACCAGTGGCAAGTCGGCCAGTGTGGTGGCCGTGGAGCTGGGGATTCTCCCCAACCGGCTGTATGCCTGGCGGAAGCGCTTTGCCCCGGCTGACGCTGGGGGGAAGGCGGCAGCCGGGGCAAAGCCCAGTTCAGCCGCCGAGTTGCAAACCCAGCTGAATGCCGCCCGCCGGGAGATTCGTCACTTGACCGAGCAGCGCGACATTTTAAAAAAAACGTTGGGCATTCTCTCCGAACCGTCACCGAACGCTATGAACGGATCCATGCGATGAAAACCCAGCACGCCATTCTTGCTATGTGCCAGTTATTAAAAGTTTCCCCCAGCGGCTTCTACGACTGGCAGCAGCGCCGTGATTGCCCCAGCCCGCGGGCGATGGCAGACCAAAAGCTCACCGGCCAGATCACCACCGTTTTTGCCGGCAGCCGGCAAACGTATGGCAGTCCGCGCGTCCAGCAGGAGCTCGACCAACAAGGCTGTTCCCATGGCCGCAATCGTATCGCCCGACTCATGAAAGCCGCCGGCTTGTGCGGGCGCCAGAAGCGGCGCTATCGCGTTCAAACTACCAACAGCAAGCACGACCAGCCCATCGCGCCCAACCGTCTGGCCGAAGCCCCCAAGGCCACCGCTCCCAACCAAATCTGGGTAGCCGACATCACCTATATCGAAACCCAGGAAGGCTGGCTTTATCTCGCCGGCAGGATTAATGAGAGCGTCACACAAATATCTGGCGGCAATGACAACTGTCCCCTCTCCCCGAGGGAGAGGGTCAGGGGAAACAGCGCGCGTAACTGACAAAGGCCATTTTTTGAATTGATTCTGTCCAATTAGATATGAAATTCAAACCGTTATTTCGTGATTTTTTTTCGGTTTTTGGCACACTGACTGCCAGTTTACTTTTCACTAGTTGCGCGACCATCAGCCGCCAGCCGCTTTGCCACCAGACTGGTGAATCGGTCGTGCTCGTCGGGCAAGAACCGGCGTATCTTGCGCACAATCCCGTGGGGAACCCGAATCTTCTTGCGCGCAGCACTTACCTGCCAGAAACCAACACAGTCGAATATATAGACGGTCGAGATTTTGTCTTGGACTGCCAGAGGGGCACCTTGCGCCGCACGCCGCATTCACGGATTCCTGATTTTCGGACCAATGTTTTGTATGGTGCCAAAAACTTTGACCACACCAAATTAAGAGGTTTTGGGAACGACCCATTTTTTGCTTTTGTGGATTATAACTTCCTTGAAACAAAAGCTTGGCCAGTTCAGGCTACGCAAGAGAACTGGTTGCGGGCCACACAGCGCAAACTTCTGAATGGCCAGTCGGTGAAAATTGTTGCGTTTGGCGACAGCATCACGGCCGGTCACAATACGACCCAAACCAATCTCATTTTCTGGGAGCGCTGGGCGGACTCCCTACGTCGTAAATATACCAATGCGAACATCTCGACCGTCAATGCCGCGACTAGCGGCGACACCACGCGCCAGGGATTGGCGCGGCTGCAGGCCAAAATTATCACCGAAAAACCGAACCTAGTTTTGATTGGCTTTGGCATGAATGATCACAACATCCATGGAGTGCCGCTGCCGGAATTTAAAAAGAATCAAGAAGACCTGGTGAAATCCATTCGCGCCCAAACCGGTGCTGAGATTATTTTATTTTCCGCCTTTCCGCCGAATCCGCATTGGAAATTTGGCAGTCATCACATGGCGGATTATGCGGCGGTCACGGCGGAAGTAGCCAAGGAAATGAACTGCGCCTACGCGGATATTTTCGACAACTGGCAAACCCTGGCCGCGCGAAAAAAGCCGGAAGACTTGCTGGGCAACAACATCAATCATCCCAATAATTTTGGGCATTGGATTTATTTCCGCGTTTTTAACCAACTCGGATTATGAAGCGCACTCGCAAAATCATCTTGGGATTACTGCTCTTCGTCCATTGCGCACTTTGTGCATTAGCGGGCGAAACAAATTCCATGAGTGTTCCGGTCCTCGTCGCCGGCCAAAATGCCACCGTTCTCAAGAACGAAAAACTTTTCCGCGGCATTGGCGTCAATTACTTCGATTGCTTTCTACGCAACTTGCAAAACCCACCCGACACAAGTTACGCCGCCGGTTTCGCTATCCTCGCGAGCAATGGTATTCCGTTTGCGAGATTCTGTGCAGGCGGCCAGTGGCCGAAAGATATGCGGCTTTATCAAACGAATCGTGCGGAGTATTTTCGCCAGCTTGATACGGTTGTGAATGCTGCCGCGCGACACGGGGTAGGACTGATACCATCTTTTTTTTGGAATTATTCCTGTGTGCCGGATTTGGTCGGCGAGCCTATGGATCAATGGGGAAAAGTGCAAAGCAAAACTCGCGCCTGGATGCGCGAATATGTGCGCGAAGTCGTCACGCGTTATCGCGATAATTCCGTAATCTGGGCTTGGGAATTTGGCAATGAGTTTTCACTTCAAGCTTGCCTGCCAAACGCGGCGGAACACCGGCCGCATGTTGATCCCACCCTCGGTATCGCCACGAGCCGAACCAGCCGTGACGACTTGACGTTCGAGATGATTGATGCGGCGTTCGCCGATTTTGCCAAAGTGGTGCGGACTTATGATTCACAGCGGCTTATTTTTACTGGCGACAGTTTTCCGCGTAATAGCGCGTGGCATCAGCAACACGAAAATAATTGGACGAAAGACTCAACAGAACAATATGGCGAAATGCTTGTCAGCGCAAATCCCGATCCGATTTCCGGCATCAGTCTTCACGCTTATGAGGTCGAGGACGAACAGCGTTTGACACAGGCCATGGCGATTTCGCGAAAACTGAACAAGCCGGTTTTTGTTGGCGAATTCGGTGTGCCTGGTGACACTATAGCAGCAAAATTAAATTTTTACAAACTACTCAAATCAATTGAAGATAATGAAATTTCACTCGCCGCGCTGTGGGTTTTCGATTTTGGCACGCAACCGAACTACAATGTCACGACTGAAACTGGGCGGTCTTGGCAATTGGAAGCGATTGCGGAGGCAAACAAGAAATTACAAAATGCCGCAGCTAAATCGAAACACCGGTGACTGCAATTTAAAAAAATCGTGCCAAATATCTCGTGACGGCCTCTTCGCTGACGTAGCGACAAAATTTAAGTCCACCTTTCCTAACTGCGCGGTCACTTCAAACCAGAGTTCGGTGTCACCTCTTTCGCCTTGAAATCCCAAGTCCACTGGTTGAAATAAAGATTGCCGCCGCGCCATTCCACTTCGCCGCGCTGAAAATCCACAACTTCGGATCGGAAAAATAATTTTGCCGGATAAAGCGGCTGTTGGTAATCGGTGTTCACCACCAGCCGGCCCGCATCAATGCCGCCGAGGAAGAACCATTTTTCACGGTCGTCCTTGCTGTTCACCAGGCCGTAGGTCACATCCGCCGAAACCCAGCCATACGGCGCAAGAAAAATTTTACACCAGTCGTGCATGTCCTGCACGGGATCCGTGGTCCAGCCGGTTTCCCAACGCGCGGGAATATCGTTCAACCGGCACAGCGTCATGAACGTCATTGTTTTGATGCCGCAATCTCCATGACGGCAGCCGAGCGCATATTCCGGGAGACATGCAATGGTGGAATACTCGCGCGCACTGGCCCACGGTATGTTTTCCGAAACCCACGCGAAAATTTTTAGGGCTTTGAAATATGGGTTGGCTTCGTTGCCGACGATTTCGCGCGACAGTTTTCTAATGGCATCCGAGAAAACAATTTGCGGCGGTTGCTGGCCCATGAAGGGTGCGAGCGCGGGATTGCTGGGATCAACGGTTTCAACGACCACCGGATCAATCGGCTGGTAAAATCCGGCGGCGGTGTATTCAAAAACAATTTTGAATTCAGTCGGTCCGGTTTTTGCCGCCGGCTTTTCGAAATACAAGGAAGACAGCGCCGCATTGGAGCCCGCCCGGATGAATTCGGGCGGGTCGGATGAAATCAGCTGGATGTGGGATTGCCGGTTTCCATCCTGGGGAAATGGCAGCCACGCTCGGATGATTTCGCCCGGCGGCACCTCACCCGGCTTGACCCGCAAGCAATAAGACACCTGCCAGATTTTTTGGGGATTTTCAGGTGAATTAGTTCGAGCCGATGCGGCAATAACACGACGGACGTCGTCCAGCCGAAACAATGCCTCATCCGTAACACCGGCGACATGCTTCAGCTCCCGCGCCTCGCGGTTGATGCGAAACAGATTGGCCCCGGCACTGTGGAAATACCGGCGCTCGCCGTCCACATCCAACCATTCGATGGTACTATTTTTATCCCAAGCGTCGAATTGCGTTTCGGTGATGGACGGCACCACGCCGCGTGCGTCTTGAAAAGCCTGTGCTCTGGTTTTGTCAAAATCGAGATGCATTCGTGTGATACGATCTGATTGAAACAACAGCTCCTGCCGCGTCGGAAAATCTAGATTGGTCCGGGCCAGTTCATGAGCGATTTCATTCCCGGCCTGCTGCCAGTGTCCGTCGCTAACCCAACGGGAAATTTCCTCCATCGTGGCCGCTTTGCCGCTTACCGACAACACGGTCAGGGACAGCGCCAGCCGAGTCAGCGTAAAATTCCACAATAAATTTTTCGGTTTGAATTTCATTAACTTCATTTACTAGAACCGCCCATAAGATAACTTTCTCAGGAATTAAATTAACCCGACATGCTTCAACACTTCCGGCGGCGGGCCGTCAAATTTTTGCAGCGCGACGTTGCCCACGTAGCCGATGTCTTTCCAGCCTGCCGGCGTGGTGTAAAAGCCGCCAGTAGTCAGGTTGCGGAACAGCGAGAAAAAATTTGCCGCCGTCCGAAATTCCGGTGCGGCTTTGGGCTCAAAACAAATGTCGTCGCAGATGGCGTATTGTTCTTGCCCGGACAATTCAGCAAAAAAAAATTTGAAGCGTTTCGCGGACTCGGCTTCCATCCATTCCAAACCCTTCAAAATTATTTCGCGATGCGCCTGCTGTTCTGGGTAGGGCGCGCTAATCCATTCATCAATGAAATCCACAACATGCAGTTGGCTCGCGGCGGGAGATTTGCTATCGGCGGGAATGATGATATCACACAATGCCGTCGCCGTGCGACGCTGGGCCTCGGTCAACGTGAGCGGCCACAGATCGCCAGGAATGTAGGTTTCCAACAAATTTGCATCCAAGCCATATCCCTTGGCGGTGGCGGCGGGCGCGCCGAAGCTTCGCCAGTCGAGCATTGAAATCGTCGCGCTGGCGACGACCATCCATTTGAGAGCCACGCGGCGGGGAAGGCGACTAGTTGGTTTGGGCTTCATCAGATATTTCCTTTCCGCATTTCTTCGATGATGTGATCCGTCGCGCGCCAGGCGTTGGCCATGATGGTGAGGGTGGGATTTTTGTCGGCATTGGACACGAACGGACCACCGTCAGTGACGAACAAATTTTTCACATCCCACGCCTGGCAAAATTGGTTGAGCACAGAGTTTTTCGGATTGCTGCCGATGCACGTCGTTCCGACTTCATGGATGATGGAACCGCCGGGATAAATCGCTTTTTTGCCATCGAGCTGCGGCGGGCTGGTCACGCGACCGCCCATGGACTCGATGATTTCGGCAATGGTTTTTTGCATATGCGCGGCCTGGCGTTCCTCGTGTTCCGACCATTTCCAATGAAAACGCAAAACGGGAATGCCCCAAGCGTCTTTTTTCTCCGTATCAATTTCGCAGTAACAGTCATCGTTAGGAATCATCTCGCCGCGCCCGGCAAAATAAACAAATGATCCATAGTAACGTCGCAAATCCTCCTTCATTTTCTTGCCGTAACTGCCCCCGGTGAATCTTTCCATGCCGAAAAACGTTCTCGCGTCGGGCATCCCGCGTCCGCCGCCGAATTCGATATGATAGCCGCGCGGAAAATCCATTTTACCAGCGGTCTGTTCTTTGTATTTCCACCATGGCATATACATGTGCATGGTCATTGCGCCGTCCTCGTTGTGAACCGGCGCGTTTTCGAGGACAGGTATTTGCCCGCCGAGACCGCTGCCTACCGTGTCCATCAAATAGCGGCCGACTTTGCCACTGGAATTGGCGAGACCGTTGATGAAGTGCGCCGATTTTGAATTCAACAAAATGCGTGCAGATTCGCAACCGCTTGCGGCAAGCACTACCACGCGGGCTTTGACATGAATGTCCTCTCGCGTTTTTTTGTCCACATAATAAACTCCGGTCGCGCGACCCGTGTCATCCACGCTCACTTCGCGCACCATCGCGTCGGTGATGATGTCGAGATTGCCGGTAGCGAGCGCCGGGGGAATGTGAACGGTCGTGGACTGATAATTTGCCTTGATAGGGCAACCGCGCACGCAATGTGTCGCCCACATACACGCGAGGCGTGTTTGCATATTTTTGGCGAGCGCCGTTTGCATTGCGGGCGAATCGGGATGCAATATTTTTGGAATATTCTGATGATCTTGTTGCTGGCTCAAAATCGCGACGTGCGACGGAATCACCGGAATACCGAGTTTTGCGCAACCTTTTTTGGCGAGCAATTCATACGCGCGCGGTTTCGGCGGGGGCAACAAAACTCCAGACGAGGAATCCGGTGTATTTTCCAAACCTTCGTTGCTGCCGAATACGCCGATCAACCGCTCTACTTTGTCGTAATAGGGTGCGAGATCTTTGTAATCAAACGGCCAGTCAATACCCAAACCGTCACGGCTGCGCGGCTTAAAATCATATTGACCCATGCGGAACGAAAAACGTCCCCAGTGATTCGTGCGGCCGCCCAACATGCGCGGACGCCACCACATGAAATTTTGCCGCGCGCCGACATCAGTGGCGCTGGCCTCCACCCATGCGTCGGAGCCGGGCCGTTTCGTTACGTAAGGCTCACCCGGAACGCGCCAACCGCCGCCAACCGTCGCATCAAAAAATCCAAACGGTTTATCCGGTGTCGGCGAACCACGCAGCGGTGCGTGATGATTCGTGCTGAACATCGGCGTCTCAGAAACCGGATCGTAGCGCCGACCCGCTTCGAGCATCAGCACCTTCACGCCGGCCGCCGCGAGCACATAGGCGGTCTGCCCACCGGCCGCGCCAGAGCCGACCACGATGACATCATAATTGGTCTGCGTTTTGGTGCTGGGAATGAAGGGCATGATTTTATTCTGGGAAAAAAGTAATTCTTTTTTATTTCTCTTGGGTGAACATGCAGCTAATCACCGCAACAATTATTGTTGAAAGCCGAAACCGCGCATAGTAAGCGTTGACATGGCTAATTTGATTCGTCTTGCAATTTGTTTTTGTTTTGGAATAATTACCCACAAACCAATTTCTAACAAGAACAAAATCGTTTTATGAAGACAAAATATTTCCTCCTGCTGACTTTGTGCCTCGCGTTGTCCGCGAAATCTGCGGAGCCGGAGAAATTGCAGACCAATTGCCCCGCTTGCGACGACCTCGGCTGGCAACTGGCGATCACGCCGTATTCATTCCGACTTTATTCATTTTCCGAAGCGATTGATAAGACCGCGGCGGTCGGCATCAAATACATCGGTCTTTCCGGAAACATCAATGTCATCAGCAATAAAGCAGTGAAGGTTTTGGATTTGACAGACGAACAGTTGCTGGCCATCCGCAAAAAATGCAATTCGGCGGGAATTAAAATAATCAACCTAGGTATCGTGCCGCTCACTGCGAATGAAACCGAGACACGCAAGGCTTTTGAGTTCGCCAAAAAAATTGGCGTGGATGTCATCGTCGGCGAACCTGAGACGAACTCGCTGGATCTCGTTGAAAAACTTTGCAAGGAATACAATATCAAGGTGGCCATCCATGATCATCCGCGTCCCTCGCATTATTGGAATCCCGACATCGTGCTCGCGGCGATCAAGGACCGCACGCCGTTGATGGGTGCGTGTGCCGACGTGGGTCACTGGAAGCGCTCCGGTCTTGATCCGGTGGCGTGTCTGAAAAAACTTGAGGGTCACGTCATTTGTCTGCATTTCAAAGACGTCGTGCTTGACGATCCCCATGCCGGTCCTGCCCCGCCCAACGGTGCGAACAAAATGCACGATGTGCCGTGGGGCACCGGCAACAGCAACATCAAAGCCATGATGGCCGAATTAAAACGCCAGCATTTCCACGGGGCTTATTACTTCGAGTATGAATACCACTGGGACAGGTCAGTGCCGGAAATTGCGCAGTCCGTAAAATATTTCAACGCCACGGCAACAGAACTAGCGAAGTAAGTTAAAGCTAACAATCACTTCACCTGAAAAGTTAAGGTCGCCGGCGCAAGGCCAGGTGAAGTAGCTGTAAGTGTCAAACTCTCGCGTTTGGTTCCCGCCTGAATCACCGAGATGCAGTGACCATTGAAAGCATTCCGTTGACTCGCACGATCCGGGTCATGGTCGCCCGGGTTGCCATTGCCAACGCCCAATAATTTTCCGCCCGTCAGTTCAAAGGTTATCCGGTTATTTGCATTGGCAACAAATCTTCCTTTGTCGTCGATAATGGAAACCGGGACCACAATGGTGTCTTGGCCATCCGCTTGCAAAGTCTTTCGCTCAGGCGATAATTTAATTTTTGCGGGCGGATCTACAGTTTCGACTAAGTCAGTCGCGACTAACTTACCACCGGTAATACCTTTTGCTTCCAACTTTCCAGGCGCGAAAGGAATTTGCCACTCTAAATGGCCATCTTGTGGCATGGTTTGCAGACCGTAACTTTTGCCATTGAGAAATACTTCGACCTGTTTTGCGTTGCTAAAGGCGATCACCCGAATGTTTTGGCCTTCCTTGCCGGGCCAGTTCCAGCAGACGGGCATCAAATGGACCATCGGTTTGTCCGACCACCAGGATTGCTGGTAATAAAATTTATCCTTTGGAAAACCGCAGCTGTCCAACAAACCGGTGTTGTTGCTCACATCCGGCCAGCCGTCGGGATTAGGCTCGCCGCGATAATCAATACCGGTCCAAGTGTAGGAACCGGCCATGAACGGACGTGATGCCACGGGTTGCCAGCCACCATCGGTCAAGTTGTAACTGCTCATTAATCCTCTGGCTTTGTTATTCTCGTAGTTACTGCGCGCGGTTTTATTATTTGCTGTTTCACTGCCAAACATGGGTTTGTCTGGGTGCGCCTTGTGAATATCGTCGTAACGCTGATAACTATAGTTCACACCAATAATATCCTCCACATCGGCGAACCCAGAGCCCAGCCAGCCGCGCTCCATAGCAGAAGTTATCGGGCGGGTTCGGTCGAATTTATGCACTTCATCCATCATTGCCGAAAAGATGCGCTTACCTTCGGGCGAACCTTCCATGTCTTCAACCCATTCCTCATTGCACATGGACCACATGATGACACTGGGATGATTGCGATCGCGCAAAATCATATAATCCAAATCCTGCAAGTTTGTGTAAGTCGTGCCCGGCTTGGCTTTCTGATCGTAGCAATCGCCCAACTGCCGATTTTCATCCATCACTAACATTCCTAGCTGATCACACGCATCAATGACCGATTCGGAGCAGACATTATGTGCCGTGCGCCAACCGTTGGCTCCGGAGTTTTTCAATTGTTGGACGCGCCACGGTTGCAAACTGTCCGGCACCGCGATGCCCACGGCGGGAAAATCCTGATGCGCCGCCACACCTTTGATCTCAACGTGCTTGCCGTTGAGAAAAAATCCCTTGTTCGCATCGAAGAAAATGGTTCGGATTCCGAAGGTGGTGTTTTTCCGGTCCACCGGTTTTTCGTTCTGAAAAATTGTCGTTCGCAATTGATAAAGACTGGGTGAATCAGGCGACCAAAGTTTCGGATGAGCAATAGTGCAGTATTGATTTAATTTGTTTTGGTCGCCAGCGGCCACAACCAAGTCGCCCTTCAACGTTGCCAGCACGCTGCCATCCGGGCCCAGGATTTCAGATTTCACAACGCTGTTTGCGGGAACCGTTGACTCATTCACCACCGCTGTTTCAATGGAGACATTCGCCAGTTCGTCAGCACCCTGGTTGCCGCTGGGAACATCGGAAATAATTTGCGTGCCCCAATTCGCAACATGAAGCAGTGAACGCACGTTCAGATAAACGTGGCGGTAAATCCCGCCGCCTTCATACCACCAGCCTTCAAATTGACGCGGGTCAACGTGAACCGCGATAACGTTGTCGGCACTAAATTTTGCAGTCTTGGAAATGTCCAAATTGAATCCAGAATAACCACTCGCATGTTTCCCGATCAACTGACCGTTCAGCCAAATCTGGCTGTCGCGGAAAATTCCATCAAATTGCAGTTCCAGACTTTTGCCCTGAAAACTTTCTGGAATAAAAAGGTGTTTCCGATACCAAGCCGGCATCAACGGCAGATAGCCGTGGCTGCGGTCGAGTTTGGAATCATAAGTTCCGTCGAGCACATAATCGTGCGGCAGGTTCACCGGCTCCCAAAGTTTTTCATTCACATCCGGCGCAATTGCCAGGCTTTCGTCCGCGACTTCTCCGCGATGAAATTTCCAGCCGACATCGAGCAAATTTTTTTGAGAAACCCCACCGACAGACTCCGCTGTCGGCAGTGAGGAGCACGAGCAAAGACCGGCAAGAACGATAAAAAGCAAACAAAGGCCAATGCTCGTTGCATTATTTCGAATTCGCATGATAATGTTTCAATTAATAATTATCGCGCCAGATAGTCAACAGATCTTTAACTTTTATTGATTTTTTGTTAACAGTTGAGAATGCGAATCGCACCCATTATTGCAAAAAGCAAAATACTGGTTGATAGCATCCACTGATGTGTTTTAAGCATGATGTGGCAAATCCGTGAGCTTCACTTGCGTCGTCTGCAATCAGCCCGCGGCTACAAAATCATCATTGAATCCAGTTTACATCGGCAGCCAAACTCAAACTGACGTGTGCAGGAACCAACCCACATTCTCGCCGGCGTGGTCATTCAAAAATCCCTCGCCGGTGGACGCTACAAAAAAACTGCGATGGCGGTAACGGCCGTTGCCGCCTTTTTATCACATGGTTTTTTGGACAAGCTGTCCAACGTCACGTTTCATCCCGCCGATCCGGATTTTCAAAGCGTGTTTTGGGTGAGCTTTCATTTGGCGGTCTTGTTCGGTTCAATATTTTTTCTGTATGTCTGGTGGCGCACCTACAAATGGGGAATACTTTTTTCGATGCTGCCGGATGCGGACTGGATTTTCATTCACGCGCAGGAAATTTTTCATTTTCAAATTTCCTTTTATCGGCAGCCGCATATGCATCACCTGCTCGGCTGGGTGTGGGACAAAATTCCGCCGTTTTCGTTAGTGACCAACGGCCTGAACCGCCTGCCGAATTGGCGGCACAATTCGTGGGCGTGTCTTTCTGAAATTCTGCTCGTGCTGATGCTATTGGTGACGATCCGCCTGCTCACAAAGGCCAAACGTCCAGATGTAGTAGTCAAAAATAGTCCGCCCTGAAACCTCGGATTTTGCGCGGGAAAAATTTTAGTGCAGCTCCAATTCTTCTCGGCTGGGCAGCGGCGGAAATTTTTTGTGCGGCAGCGTCTGATACCAGAATGCCACCGACGCGATGTCGTCCTGCTCCTGCAAATAACGTCCGCCCGATTGCCAGCCCAAGGCTTGAATTGTAACTTTCAAATCTTTCTGAAACCGGATCGGATCGCGGATGTGCCAGCGATACATCCCAAAGCGCGTTTGTGAATCGTAATGTCCATCGGGCCGGATCACTTGCGGCACGCCCGTGTAAGGCGTGGAGAACTCGGTGTAGTGCGATTTGCCTTCAGTGTCCTTCGTGTCGAAATCATACGAGCCGCAAAAATAATCTTCCGTGCCCGTGCCGCAGATTGTCGGGAACTTGTCATCGCCATCCATGTAAAATTTGATTTCGCCCTCGCCCCACCAACCGGTGTTGTGCACGCCCCACGCGAGATATGTCCCGACGTATTGCCCCTGACCTTCCACGCCGTCGAGGATCGTGTAGAGGCCCTTATTCTTCAGCGGATTTTCACGGCGGAATTGCGCATGAAAATACGCGGCATCGTCCGGCACTTTGGTGAGCGTGTAATTGATCTGGAAGTAAATTGTCATGGGCGCGTCGTCAAGATTTTCCAGCGTGATTTTCGCGTGCTTCTTGAATGGCATTTGCCAGTAAGAATTGAATGCGCTGCCGGGATTCACGCAGACGGGCAGTGAACTGATCTGGCAATAGCGTCCCCAGCCGCACGCAAAAAAATCTCCGAGCGGACACTCAACGGACGGATTCGGATCGTCATCCCAATAAATCCGCAAAATCTGCCAGCGCGTTTTTTCGACCGGCGCGGGCGTCAGCCAAATCTGCTGGATCGCACCCGGTCCGGTGATGTCGGCCAGCGTGATGCTCTTGTGCGCGGCGATATGCACGGACGGCGAAATTTTCCATCCCTGGCCCAAATCGCGCGCGGCGTTTTTGCCGGTGCCTTCGGTCGCCATGCCGGCCTTGCCTTTTTCGCCGGTGAAATTTTCCGGGCTGATGGAGCGCGATTGCGCATCCGAAACGCGGTAAAGATTACCAAGTTCCAAATTCAAGCCGTCAAAGCTGTCGGCGGCAAAAATCCGCGTCGGACAAACCAGCGCCAGCAAGGCGCCGCACAACGCAACAATCGGAAGAACGGTTTTGGTTTTCATGTGTTTCGGACGGTTTTGTTTTATTTGAACAAATGCGCTTTGTTTTCGGAACCGCACGCGCGGATGATTTCCTTGATGTCATTCTTGAGGCGTTCTTTCGCCGCGCGCGCGATCCGCCAGGCGTGATGTTCATGTTTCAGCGTCTGACTGAATTCGTTCCAGTAGCGGATGTAGTTCATGCGAATGCCCTCGCCGAAATTGATCTTGGTCATGCCAGCTTTGACGAGCCGCGCGATGTCCTTCATTGAAATACCACAAGTGCCGTGCTGCACCAGCGGCATTTTCACCGTTTTGCGGATTTTTGGAATCAAACCAAAATCCATGCTGTGCTGTTCCTTGAAAATTCCGTGCGTGCTGCCGTTCGCGACAGCGAGCAAATCCACATCCACCTTCGATGCAAATTCTTTCGCCTTAGCCACGCTCACGGTTACCCCGCGTTGCGTGGAATCATCCGAGCTCTTGATGATGTGGCCGATCTCCGCCTCGACACTGATGCCGAGCGGACGCACAAGATCAATAATTTCCTGCGTGCCACGGACATTTTCAGCAAGCGGCTTGTCGGCGTAATCAATCATCACATGCGTGAAGCCGGCGCGAACAGCACGCAAAATGGATTGCGGCGTTTTGCCGTGGTCCAGCGCGATGGCCAATGGAATCGTCGTGTCAGCTGCGTGCATCCGGATGACCGCGCCGGCGTGATCGTAGCCGCAGTATTCCAGATTCGGCTCGTATTCCGCGATGATGAGCGGCGACTGCAATTCCTGAGCCGCCTCGATGATGGCGCGACCGATGTCATAACTTCCGCCGTTGTTGTTAAGCGCCGGCACGCCGAACCCCTTGGCTGCCGCGACGTCACAGATTTGTTTGGCGTTGAGCAGTTTCATGGTTCGCTTGAAAAAATGGACTCAATGTAACGAAGTGCCTTCAATGGACTGCCGCTCGATGGCCATCCGCTCGGCGACTTGCGCGATACTAAATTTTTTCGGCGGCGTCAGCAGGCTCACCACGACGAGCGCCAATGCACCCGCCAGCATCGCCGGCAAAGTCGGGTTGTCCCAAAATTTCATCACGCCCAACGCCACCAACGGCGTGGTTGCTAGCGCCGCCAACGCGCCCTGCGAGGTCGCACGTGGCCAAAATCTTCCGAACAGCAGACACACGCCCAACCCGCTCATCGTCAGCGGCAAAAATTTGACGACGAACGAAACAATGTCGCTCGTGAACAATGCGAGCGTGGTTGAAAATAAAAACATGAAGACCAGCAGCCAGCGTGCGGTTCGCACCGGATTTTGCGGATAACGGCCGGTGAGCAGCGGAAAAATGTGCCGCACAAAAAATGTGCTCGCAGAGGCGGCAGTGCCGTTCGCGGCGGACGACATGCCCGACACCATCGCCACCACGACGAGCGCGGCGAGCCACGTTGGCAGCGAATGCATCACGAGCCAAGGCAGCGCCTGGTTCGCGACCGGCAGATGCGGATTCATCCGATACGCATACATTCCCGTGATGCCGATGACGACCGAAAACGCCATCACCAGCAGCCCGGAAAGCACCATGCTCCATTTGGCGCTCGCCTCGCTGTGCGCGCTATACATCGTCAGCCGACGCGCGGGATCGGCGAGCGGATTGGAAATCATCACTAAAATCAAACTGATGATGGACCAAGTGCCATACGACGCGGCTCCTAAAAACGAAAAATATTCCGGCGGCGTGGATTGACGCAATCCGTCCAGTCCACCAGATTCCTGCAACGCGGAATGGACGAGAAATCCAAAGCCGCAAAATAAAATCACCGTTTGCAGCACGTCGGTATAAACCACGGCTTTCAATCCGCCGGGAATGGAAATGATCGCTTTCGCAAAACCGGCCAGCACCACGCACATTTTTGGTTGCAACCCGGTCACGGCACCAAGCACCGCCGCGCCGCCGATGATTTGCACCGCGAGCCAGAACACTTGCGAAATAAACAAGCTGATGCTGGAAAATTCTGCGACCACGCGGTTGCCGTCGAAGTAGCACGCCATTTCCTCGGCCAGCGTCATGAATTGATATTTGCGCATCCCGGCGAAACACAAACCCGTGATGAGCGTGCCGATGCCGAGTCCGATGGGATACGCGCAGCCCGCCCAGCCGTGTTGATACGCGAGGCCCGAACCTCCAATGATGACCCCCGTGCCGATGCATGTGCCGGTGATCGTTCCGGCCAGAACCCAAAATGGCAGTCCGCGTCCGGCCACGAGATAATCCGCCGGCTTGCGCACGCGCGTGAGCATGAAGAACGAAACCGCCGTCGTCAGGACCACATACAAAATGAGCCCGATGGCAATGGCGAGCCGCGTGTCCATTTCAAATGGTCTGGATGTTCAACGCGCGGGCCAGCCGTTCTAACAAAGCCGCATGATGGCCGCCAATCACGGCGACGTGATGCGGCATTCCGGCGTGGCAAAGTTCCTCGAACCATTCGCGCGGATCGCAATTCATTTTTGCCAGGCCATTCGTGGCCATCAAATGACGCTTCGGTTTGAGCGTCTCGCCTTCGCGCGCGGTGAGAAAATATTTTCCGTCGCACCGCCAGAAACGATAAATCGTCACGGGCATTCCCGCGCGCAACGTCGCTTCCATCACCGCCGGCTTCTTGATGTTGAAATGTTTTGCGATTTGCGGGCCACCGGGTTTGCCGACCGGCTCGCACAACGACATCGGTGCCGCGCCGCCGTGCCAGAGCGTGATCGTCTTGTCGTCGTGCTCAAGCCAATCAGACAAATAGCAGCGGCCCAGACCAAGACTCTCGACGAGCCACGCGCCCAGCGCGCCGTCGGCGTCGCCTTCGATGCCGATGGCGCGGCCTTCGTCCGCGAGACGCGCGACGGCGAAATACGGCCACTGGCCGAACACATTCGGCATCTCCGGCCATTCGCGAATCGTCAGCGCGTCGAGATTTTCATTTTCAAAAAATGATTTGATGGCGAGATAAAGCCGCGAAGACATTGGCAGATCGTCGTCGGTCGTGTCTTTGTGCGGCAGGCCGAGCGCTTTCACTTTCGCGACATCGGCGGCGACCGCCTCGGCGGTCAATTCATTCACCGCGTTGGAAAAATCAATCAGGCTGAACGATTGCACCTGCGCGCCGGTTGCGCGATGAATCACAAACGGATCGGGGCTCATCGCAAAATATCCGGGTGCCTGTCCGCCGATGATGCCGAGCCGGACTTTTTTCAAGCGCCGAACCGTGATCGCGAGGCGCACGGCTTCGGAAAATTGCTTCTGCGTTTCCGCCGCGTCGGGATCGCCGTAAACCACTTCAAACGCGTGGCCCATTTGCCGCAGCACCGACGCCCAGCAATGCGCGCCGACCAGCGAGCACGAACTGATCATGTCGCCGTCCGGCTTTTCGGGCGTGGCCCACAAAATCAACGGATCAGGCCAAAGCTGCGCGAGCGTCTGGGACAGACGCGCGTCGCCCATCGTGGTTTGCAGCAAAACCAGCGCGTCAATTTTTTGCGCTTCACATTCGGCCATCACGCGGCGCAGCGACGGATCATCAACGGCCTTCTCAGATGGCTCGAAAAATTCAAAGTCGCTTTTTGCAAGTGACCCACGAACGCGCGCCTCCATTTGCTTGCCCCACTCCATGTCGAAACCGGGGCGGCGGCGACCAAGAAAGACGACACCGACTTTGATTTTTGAATTTGCTGTGTTCATATCAACTCAATTGGCCATTCACCTTGGCAAAATAAGAACCAGGTGCAGACAAAATCGGCTGCAACAATTCGTGAATCTGCTGTTCTGATTTTGCATCAAAAGTTCCAAGGCCGTCGTGCAACTCCCAGCGCTCGACGTGTTCCAGACTTTCCCCGCTGCCCAACTCCGTGAGCGGGCCGAGGCTTTCGAGTTCGAGCATCCGCGCGTTGGTGAAAATTTCCAGATTGCAACCGTTGTCCGGATAGTTTGCCTCCGGATCCCAAGCGTAACGTTTCAGGAAAAACACTCCACCCACCAAATATCCGGACCAGCCGATTTGATGCGGCAAGCCGATTTTGGTCGGACCGCGCGTGGCATCCTGACGCAGCAGAATATATTTCTTCCCGAAATGCCAGCGGGGATCGCACATGTCGGTGTAAGGCCAGAGAACCAAGTTGCGATTCGGCAACAGGTCG
The DNA here is from genome assembly GCA_903827955.1 of uncultured Verrucomicrobia subdivision 3 bacterium. Classification (GTDB taxonomy): domain Bacteria; phylum Verrucomicrobiota; class Verrucomicrobiia; order Limisphaerales; family UBA11358; genus UBA11358. Next base: position 4,146 of record CAIKKJ010000065.1, on the reverse strand, counting down.
CGCGGGTGCTCGCCCATTTCCGGTTGCGGGACCACGGCCACGCCGCCGGCAGCCATGACCGAAAGCGCCCACGGCGCGAGCGTCACCGGCGTTTTTCCGATCCGAGTCACACGATGCACCAAAGTCACGCCGGTGCCGACCGAATCGAGTTGAATTTCAATTTCCTTTTGCAGGCCGTTGGAGGTTTCTGGCGGCGGACACAATTTCACATGGCACTCGCCCAGTTGTTCCCACTCCACCGGCGCGTTGTCGGGAAAATAAGTTTTCACCTTGTGTTCCGGTGCCGTCCACAGCCGGTGCCCGCCGCGATTGCGCCAAACCGTTTCGCCGCTCGTTCCGGCTTGATCCTCAAAGATGTTCAGCGGATTGAAGCCACCGTGTTTGCGATACGCCAAAATGCGCGGCCCGACATCCAGCGTGGCAATCAACTCCACGGAATCATTCATTAGGCGAAGATTATTGTCCCAACCACGAAAAGCAATAGAGCTGACGCCGGTTTGCAAGCTGGTTGATGATGTGGCAAATATCATAATTAAATTCCAAGTCCCAACGAAACGTGTTTGGTTTCGAGAAACGCGTCCATGCCTTCGACGCCAAGCTCGCGGCCCCAGCCGCTTTGCTTCACGCCGCCGAACGGACAGTTGCTCGTAGTCGGCACGCCGTCGTTGATGCCGAGCGTGCCGGCTTCCAATTTTTCCATCAGGCGAAACGTCCGTGAAAGATCGCGCGTGAATGCATACGCGCTCAAGCCATACTGCGATTGATTCGCGCGCTCGATCACTTCGTCATCGTTATCAAACGGCACCACCGGTGCGACGGGTGCAAACGTTTCCTCGCTCATGCACAGAGCATCTGCGGGCACGTCAGCGAGAATTGTCGGTTCGAGAAAAAATCCTTTGCGCGCAATTCTTTTTCCGCCGCACAGTAAACGTGCGCCGCGTTTCGTCGCATCCTGAATGTGCTCCAGCGCCTTGTTCAATCCTTCTTCATTGATGAGTGGACCAACGGCCACGCCATCTTCCAATCCGTCGCCGGTTTTCAGCGCGCGGGTTTTTTCGACAAACTTCGCGAGAAACTTTTCGTAAATGAAGCGCTGCACAAAAATACGATTTGACGCGATGCACGACTGGCCGGTGTTGCGGAATTTCGTGATCAGCGCCCCTTCCACCGCCGCGTCCAAATCGGCATCCTCAAAAACCAAAACCGGGGCGTGGCCGCCGAGTTCGAGCGACAGCGGTTTGACCTGATTTGCCGCGCCGCGAATCAGTTCCTTCCCGACTTCCGTCGAGCCAGTGAAAGTAATTTTGCGGCAAAGCGGATTGTCCAAAAATTCCTGCGCAATCTCGCGCGCGGAACCGGCGACGAGCTGAAAAACGCCATTTGGCAATTTTGCCTCGGCCACACATTCGGCAAACAGCGCAGCGCAAACCGGCGTTGCGCTTGCAGGTTTCAAAATCACCGTGCAACCCGCGGCGAGCGCCGGCGCGATTTTGCGCACCGCCAGCACCAGCGGAAAATTCCACGGACTGATCGCGGCGACCACGCCTATCGGTGTTTTGACAATGAGGTGACGCTTGCCGTCCGTTTGATGCGGCACGATGCGGCCATACGCGCGCCGCGCCTCCTCGGCAAACCAGCGCAGGTGATCCACCGTCATCGCGATTTCGCCAACGCTTTGCGCCAGCGGCTTGCCATTTTCCGACGTGATGGCGCGGGCAATTTCATCGCGCCGCTTTTCCACTTCATCCGCAATTTTATTCAAGAACGCACCGCGCGCTTTGCCCGTGAGCGCACGCCAGCTTTGAAACGCGGCGTGCGCATCTTTGATGGCTTGCGCAACCGCCGCGCGGTCAACGGTGCAAATTTCCGCGAACACTTCCGTCGTGGACGGATTCAAGACGCGAATCGTTTTCTGCGTTCGCACAAACTGCCCGTTGAGATAAAGCGGATACGTTTTCATTTACCGGTGACCTTCGCCCAGTCTTTCAGGAACGTGTCGAGTCCATTGTCCGTGAGCGGATGATCGTAGAGCATTTTCATAAAGTCGAAAAACATCGTGCAGGCGTCAGCACCGGCGAGCGCCGATTCCAACACGTGCCCTGGATGGCGCACGGCGGCTGTGAGAATCTGCGTCTTAAAACCGTAGTTGTCGTAAATCGTGCGCGTCTGCCGGACGAGATCCATGCCGATGTGGCCGATGGCGTCGAGCCGGCCGACAAACGGGCTGATGTAAGTCGCGCCACATTTTGCCGCGAGCAACGCCTGGAGCGGTGAGAAATTCAGAGTCACGTTGGTCTTGATGCCATCGGCAGAAAGTTCTTTCACAGCTTTCAGACCTTCGCGGATGACGGGCACTTTGACGACGACATTCTTGTGGAGCTTCGCGAGCGCGCGGCCTTCCTTCACAATGGACGGCGTGTCGGTGGCGATGGTCTCCAGCGAAACCGGCCCGTCCACGATGTCGAGAATTTCGCGATAAACTTCGTCCGGCTTGCGGCCGGATTTCATGACGTGCGTGGGATTGGTCGTGACGCCGTCCACTATGCCCCAGGAATAGGCCTCGCGAATCTGCGCCACGTCAGCGGTATCAATAAATAATTTCATAATTTGATTTTTGGTTTTGGAAAATTGACGAAATTTTTCGGCGCGCGGCCTTCGAGCACGGCGGTCACATCCTGACACACTGCCGCCATCACGCGGTCCTGCGCCTCGCGCGTGAACGCGGCGATATGCGGTGTTAAAATGACATTATCCATTCCAGCGAGCGCGCTGGGTGCGGGCGGTTCCTGCTCGCGCACGTCTAAACCGGCACCGGCGATTTTCTTTTCCTGCAATGCGCGAATCAAACCGTCTTCGTCCACGACTTCGCCGCGCGCAAGGTTCAGAAAAAATGCCGATGGTTTCATCCGGCAAAATTTTTCGAAGCTGAAAAAATGTTTTGTCTCCGGCGTCAGCGGCATGTGGCACGAAATAAAATCGGACTGCGCTAGCAGTTCGTTGAGGCCGAGCAGCTCCGCGCGCGTTTCCGCCACAGCGACGGCGTCGGGGCTGATGTAATTGTCGTGCGCAAGAATGTTCATTCCCAGCGCGCGTGCGCGCAACGCGGTCAAAAATCCGATGCGGCCCAAACCCACGACGCCGAAATTTTTTCCGTAAAGTTCGGTGCCAACAAACTTTTGCCGCTCCCAGCCGCCGCTGTGAGCATGATGATTTGCCGCTGGAATTCTCCGAGCAAGTCCAAGCATCATGCCAATCGCCAGCTCCGCGACCGAAATGGAATTTTGATCCGGCGTGCTGACCACGACGATGCCTTTCGCCGTTGCCGCTGGCAGTTCAATATTGTCCAGCCCCGCGCCGGCGCGGCCGATCACTTCCAATGTTGTGGCAGCGGAAAGCAGATCGGCGTTGACGCGTGTTTGGTTGCGCACGATCAAGGCGCGACACCCCGGCAGCATTGCCTTGATTTTGTCCGGCGATTTCCACAACTCCGGCTCCAGCGCGACGGCGAACTTTTTTTTCAGTTCATCAATCCACCTCGCGCCAACATTTTCTGTGATTAAAATTTCAGCAGACATTTTTTAATTCAATGTGAACGGCACACCCAGTTCTTCGCACAATGTTTTCAATTCTTTCCGAGTCGCTTCATCCAGCGAAATTCCCTGCGCCCGATTCTGCTGCGCCTTCTGATTAGAACGTTCGCCGGGAATCAAAATTTCCGCCACGCCCGGACGCTTGCGGCAGGATTTGATGTCGTCAATTGCCTTGTCCAAACGCGATTTGAATTCGCTCACATCCATGAACGCCGCGATGTTGAGCAGGCAGAAAAAATGTCCGACGTCCTGTTTTCGATCCATGTTTTTATACATCGAACCGATCGCGGGCCCCACCGCCGCGCCGGACAGCACGCTGGAAAAAATTTCGACCATCAGCGCGAGCGCGTAGCCTTTGTGTCCTGCCATCGTCAGCACCGTGCCGGCCAAGGCGGCCGCCGCATCGGTCGTTGGTTCGCCATCAACCGTCAACGCCCATCCAGACGGAATCGGTTGCCCGCGTTTTTGCGCAGCGATGATGTTTCCGCGGGCGACGACAGAAGTGGCGAGGTCAACTTTCACCGGAAAACCTTTGCCGGTCGGAAACGAGGCGGCG
>CAIKKJ010000064.1 GCA_903827955.1 uncultured Verrucomicrobia subdivision 3 bacterium | reverse complement strand
TCCGCAGTCTTCAAAATGCTGCCTCTAGCGGGATTTCGCTTTTACGTTTGTCGGGCTTGGGCGAGTGTCCGTTTCCGTTGAAATGGGAATCGTGATTCGCCCCGGTTTTCTTATGGGTGGTTAAGTTGCTTGGCTTGATTGCGTTTTTTTCGTTGCCGCCGACTAAGTTCAATAGTTCCTGCACGGCTTCTTGCATGCCCTGAGCCTGCTTGTTCAATTCCTGCGCGGCAGCCGCACTTTCTTCAGCGCTGGCGGCGTTGGACTGGGTGACTTTATCCATCTGGCCCACGGCGGTGTTGATCTGGGTGATGCCTTGCGATTGCTCACGCGAAGCCCCGGCGACTTCGGCGGCGAGTTCATCCATCTCGCGTGCTTTGGAAACGATTTCGTTCAAGGTGCTGGCCACCTTGCTGCTTAATTCCACACCGCGAGAAGTGTTACCGATGGCGCCTTCAATTTTGCTGGCCGTTTCTTTGGCAGCCTGGGCGGAGCGCTGGGCGAGGTTGCGGACTTCATCGGCGACGACGGCGAAGCCCATGCCAGCTTCCCCGGCGCGGGCGGCCTCGACCGCAGCGTTGAGCGCGAGGATGTTGGTCTGGAAAGCAATCTCGTCAATCGTGCGGATGATTTTCGCAATGTCGTCGCTCGAATTCTTGATGGCCAGCATGGCGGTGGACATGGCTTGCATGTCTTCCGCGCCCTTGTCGGCGACGTTGCGGGTTTGTTTCGCCAGATCATTGGCCTTTTGGGCATTATCGGCGTTGCGTTTGATCATCGAAGCCATTTCTTCCAGCGAGGCGCTGGTTTCTTCGATGGACGCGGCCTGTTCGCTGGAACCTTCGGCCAAGGTCTGGCTGGCGGAGGTGACTTGATTACTCGATTCGGCTGTCTGCCGGGTGCCGGCGCTGATGGAGGTGACCGCGTTGAAAATCGTGCGTGTCAAAGTGCCGAGGCTGCGCGCCACCCAGAAGGCGATGATGATGCCCACCACGCCGCTGATCAGGATGCCGTATAAATTCACCTGCTTGCCGAGGTTCAAGTCCGACAAGACCGACCGGTTGGACAGGCCCAAGTCGGTGGAGGCGGCGGTTTCGATGGCGGTGACCTGATCCTGAATGGCCTGTGATGCCGCCAGAAAAGTCACCTGTTCCCGTTTGATATTCTGATCGCCATCCACTTGCGCCTTCATGGCGTTGAAGTAATTGTCCCAGGAAGCCATGATTTCCTTTTGCAGGCTGTCCGCGAGCGAGAACTGTTTCATCTGGGCGGAAAAATCCTTGATGCAGGCTTGGATTTGATCCAGATACGCAGGGTCGCCGCGCAAGAGGTAATCTTTTTCGTGGCGGCGACACATCAGCATGTTCACCGTCAGTTCCGCCAGCCCCTGGTTTTGCACCTTGGCTTCGACCTGATGCACGGCCTCGCGCATCTGGCCTTCCAGACCTTCGCTCTGGGTCAAGCCGCGCCGCACTTTCAAGGCGACGAGTTTTTGGAACGAAACCAGACAGGCATCCGCCGAAGTTGAAGCCTTGACCGCATTTTCACGGCGTTCCACGCTGGGCGAAACTTTTCCCAGTTCGTCCAGATGTTTTTTGACATCGGCCACCGCTGCCTGAAAACGCGGGATCGCATTGCTGTCCCGTGAAAGGATGAAAACCTGTTCTTGTATGGAGGCCTCGCGCATGGCGTCCTGCGCATTTTGTGCGGCGTCATGTTCTGCCAAATTCACCTCCACCAGATGATGGCTTTCCGCATCAGCGCTCTTCGATTTTAAATAGCCGACCGCCGAGACGGCGATCATCATGGCGATGAGAAAGCCAAAGCCGATCCAGATTTTTTTGCTAATGTTCATGCATTTTATTACCGAAAGCTGGGACCTTCGATTTACTGAATCGGAACGAGGCCTTCCTTGGCGACGACCGCTTGGCCCTTGGAGCTCAACACATAGTCAATGAAGGCTTTTTCTTCACCTGCGGCTTCACCCTTGGTGGCGAGCGTGGGGATGCGGCCGATGGGATAAGTCTTGTCCTTCAAGGTCGCGGCGCTCGGCTTGATGCCGTTCACGGTCACGATTTTGACGAGCGTTTCATCCGCTTCGGCGAGCGAGGCATAAGCCACCGCCGTGGGGATTTTACTGACGGAGCTGACGAGCACGCCGTCATGCTTTACCGCCGCAGTTGGGCTGAAAACGTCCTTGCCCAGCACAATGCCTTGAAATACTTCGCGCGTGCCGGAGTCGGTGTTGCGATTAAAAGGCACGACCGGTTTGCCGTCGGCCCAGGCGGTGGTCTTGCCGGTGAACAAATCTTTCAACTCGGCCAGCGTGACGTTTGCCGTGGGATTGTCCTTGTGGACAATGACGGCCACGCCATCGTGGGCATATTCTTTGCCGACGAGTCCGGCGGCTTTTTCCGCGTCATTCAATTCGCGCGAAAGAAACGCCAGCGTGACTTCACCAGCTACGAGCGACTTCGCGCCCGCGCCGGAGCCGCCGCCTTGCAGATTCACTTTCTTGCCGGAGTCGGTTTCGTAAGCAGCGGCGAGCGCTTTCAAGACGTGCATGGTGGAGTCCGAGCCGCGGGCATTGATTTGGGCTTGTGCGGTGTTGAGGACGACGCAGCTGGTCAACAGGATAGCAATGGATTTGAGCATGGTTTTTATGATTTTTATTTAATTCAGTTTTTGTCTGGCTTGCGGCTGTTAAAATGCGTGGCGTGCTTATGGACTTAGGCCGTAACCGCCGCTTCAGCTGGTATCGCAATGCCGGCCATGCCTTGCATGCCGACGACTTCGTCAATGTTGAGCAGTGATTTGACGACGCCCTTCACCTTGGCGATGCCGATGATGTAGTCGGTGGCAATCTGGCCGCCGAAGTTGGGCGTCTCTTCGATGTCGCCCTCGGCGATGTTGATGACCTCTTCCACGCCGTCCACGATCAGGCCCATTTGCGTGGCTTTGCCGCTGGGCAGTTTTACCTGCACTACGACGATGCACGTCTGATTGGTGCCTTCGGCGGCGGAGAAATCAAAGCGCACGCGCAGATCCATCACCGGGATGATTTTTCCGCGCAAGTTGATGACGCCGCGGATATGCGACGGCATCTGGGGCACGGCGGTGATCGCGGCGAGACGAATGATTTCGCGCACTTTCAGCACGTCAATCCCGTAGGACTCGTTCGAGAGGTTGAAGGTCAGGTATTTGCCGGCAACGCGGTTCACGCCGGACAGTTTCCGCTCTAGTTGTTCTGTAGCCATCGCTGTGGTATCGGACGCGATGGCGAAGACTTGAATGATTTTAGCTGGAAGTTGCTTGCTGCCGGCTGCCAGCGGAGACTTGGGGACACGAGCATTGCCCGGAAAGGACAGGTAAAACCACGTTCGAGCCGGGCAATGCCCGTCGCTCCCGTCAGTCCGCGTTCGCTACTCTGCGTTAGGGTAGGAACCCAGAATCTTCACGAAGTTGCAATGCTTGCCCAGTTGCGCGATGGCCTTGGCAACTTTGGCGTCCTGAAAATGTCCGGCGCAATCCACGAAGAAAAAATATTCCCACGCCTTGCGCTTGCTGGGGCGCGACTCGATCTTCGTCATGTTGATCTTGAACTTGCGGAACGCCGCGATGGCCTCATGTAACGCGCCCGCCTTGTCTGCCACGCTCAACATCAAACTCGTGCGGTCGTCGCCCGTCGGCGGGCTGCAAGTGCGGCCGAGCACGATGAAGCGCGTGACATTCACGGAATTATCCTGGATGTCCTGCGCCAAAATTTTCAGGCCGTATTTTTCCGCCGCGAGCGCGCCGCCGAGCGAGGCTGCGAATTTTTCCTTCGACGCCAATTCTGCCGAGCGGGCGTTGGACGCCGCCTCCACGATTTCCACGCGCGGCAAATGTTTCGCCAGCCAGCCGCGACACTGTGCGAGCGACTGCGGATGGACGTAAAGTTTTTTAATTTTCGCCAGCGGCGAATTGCTCATCAGGCACTGCTGAATCTTCAGGACGATTTGCGAAACGATTTTCAAATCGCTGTCCACGAACATGTCGAGCGTATGCGTGACGACGCCTTCGGTGGAATTTTCCACCGGCACCACGCCGTAGTCGGCGGATTTTTTGGAAACTTCCGTGAACACATCGCCGATGGTTTTCTGCGCGGCATAGCCGAGGCTTGCGCCGAATTTCTGGATGGCCGCCTGATGCGTGAACGTTGCCTCCGGACCAAAATACGCAATCGTCATCGTCTTTTCCAACGCGAGCGCGCTGGACATGATTTCGCGGTAGATGGCGCGGAGCTGTTCGTTCGTGATGGGGCCGGCGTTGTGGCTGCAGACGCGTTCAAACACCGTGCGTTCGCGGTGCGGTGCGTAAATTTCCTCGCCCGCCGCCAGCTTGATTTCGCCGATGGCGAGCACATGGCGCGTGCGTTCGTTGAGCAGCCGGACGATTTGCGCGTCCAGCTTGTCAATCGCAGTGCGGTGTTCGGGAAGGCTCATTTTCGGAAGGTAGGATGATGAATTGTGAATGAAGAATCAAACCTGTTTCGTGTCGTCTTTTTTTTGTCCGACCGAATTCTGCTTGAACATTTCAACCGAGCCGGTAATTTTAGCAAAATTAGTTGTTGGCATACAAAAAATTATTGGCGTTATGAAGCCCAATCATTCGTTCTCCCGCATCAGTGTTATCCTCACGCTTCTTTCTTTCCCGTTGCTGGTCTTCGGTCAGGGCAGCCTCACGCCGTCCGGCGCACCGGGGCCGACGATGAAGACGCTCGACCAGATGGAGCCGCGCACGCCCGTGGACGCACAACACACGCCCGGCGATGCCAATGCCATCTATGTCATCAGCCAGCCCGGCTCGTATTATCTCACGACTAATGTAATTGGCGTGTCTGGTTTGAGTGGCATTCGGATTGACGCTGACAATGTCACACTTGATTTGAATGGCTTTGCATTGATTGGCACGACCGGCACGCAGCGTGGCATCAACATGACGGCACCGCACCAGAACATCGCCATTTTCAATGGCACGGTGCGCGGCTGGGCAAGCTACGGCATTTATATGACCAGCGCGGCCAACGGGCAGTATTACAAACTACGCCTGTCGCAGAACAGCTTTGCCGGCATCAAGGTCGGCGACCACAGCACGGTGTTCGACTGCGTAGCCAATGCGAACGCCGGCCCAGGCATTTTCGTGGTGGGCACCGGCAACCGGATTGAAAACAATAACCTCAACAACAATACCAACAACGGTATGTTCGTGTTGTCGTCAGGCAACCTCATTGTCAAAAACAGTGCGACCTACAATGCTGGCGGTGACTACATCATTGCGACGGGCAACAGCTTTGGGCAGGTCGTGGTGATGGCCGGGATTAATTTCACGAATGCCTCCGCATGGGCGAATTTCTCCATGGCCTGCCAGTCGGGCTACGCGGCGTGCAACGGAATGTGCGTGCTTTTGCCCAGCGATGTGAACAACTGCGGCGCCTGCGGAAACGTGTGTGCGCTGGCCAACGCCACATCAAGTTGTGTCAGCGGCATCTGCGCCGTGGCCTCGTGTGCCGGGGGTTTTGCTAACTGTGACAGCGTTGCAGCGAACGGTTGCGAAGTGAACACGCAGACCGACGCAAACAACTGTGGTTCCTGCGGAACTATTTGCACGGGTGGTCGCACCTGCTCAAGCGGTGTCTGTTCGTGTGCGTCCGGTCAAACTTTGTGCGGCAGCACCTGTGTGAACTTGGCCACGAGTCCAAATAACTGCGGCGGCTGCGGTATTGCGTGCCTTCCAGGTCATGTCTGTGCTGGTGGTGCTTGCCAATGATTCGCCAATATGACTCGGGGAATTTTCACCATTCTGGCAGGCGTTCTTTGTTCCTTGTTTTTTGCGCCAGCCATTGTCCACGCTCAAACGTCTGTTTCTGACCTTGCCATCCAGTCCATGCGTCGCGACATGGATGAACTCATCCGTGGACAAATCGAGTTGCAGCAGCAAGTGCGGGAACTTAAAGCGATGCTGCAAACCGCGCCGCCCCGGCCGCAAAACACCTTCACCAATTTTCTTTTCGACTTGGACGGCGTGACGTTTCAGGGCAGTGCCAAAGCGACGGTCGCGATGATTGAATTTTCGGACAGCGAATGTCCGTTCTGCGCGGCTTACACGACCGAAACATTTCCGTGGATTGAACACGATTATATCAACACGGCCAAACTGCGTTATGGTCTGGTGAATTTTCCCCTGGCCATGCACCCGCACGCCGCCGCTGCCGCCGCCGCTGTGGATTGCGCAGGTCTGCTCGTTTTTGGGAAATGCACACGCTGCTCTTTGCCAGCCAAAACAATCTCACCGCCGAAACCTTTCTCAACACCGCCGCCCGGCTCGGTTTGCAGACCAACAGCTTCAACCAATGCCTGACCAGCGCCGCAATCACCAATGGTATCAGCCAAAAAACGACTCAAGCTTCGCGCGCCAGCGTGACTGGCACGCCGACATTTTTCATCGGCGTGACCGAGCCAGGCGGGCAGCGGATGAAAGTCCAGGTCGTCATCGTCGGGCAGCGGCCGTTTGATGTTTTCAAGGCGGCGTTGGACGGAATGTTGTCCACGAACAAGCCTTCGTCATGAAAAAATACTGGAGCATCCTGCTCGCGATCGCCGTCCAAGTCCACGCGTGGGCGGGCACGACAATTGATGCCGTCAATCATCTGGCCTATGGCGCAAACGTGGGTTGGCTGGACTGGCGCGGCGACACCGCCAACGGCGCGGTCATTGGCGAGAACGTCTGCTCCGGAAATCTTTATGCCGCCAACGTTGGCTGGATTTCCCTCGGCAACGGTTCGCCCACCAACGGGATTCAATACCAGAATTATTCCGCCGCCGATTTCGGCGTGAACCACGACGGCGTTGGTAACCTGCGCGGTTTTGCCTGGGGCGCAAACATCGGGTGGATCAGCTTTGAAAATTCCGGCGCACCGCGCGTGGATTTGTTCGCTGGCAAATTGAGCGGCGCGGCTTGGAGCGCCAATTGCGGCTGGATTTCCTTGAGCAACGCCGTTGCCGTGGTGCAGACCGACCACATCAATTCCGGCTCGCTTGCGCCCAACGGGTTGCCCGTCGCGTGGCTGCTCGCCAATTTCGGCACGACCAACGTGGATGCTGCCGCCGACCCCGACCACGACGGCCTTTCCAACGCGCAAGAATATCTGGCCGGCACCAATCCCAACGACGCCGCCAGCGCTTTGCGCATCACCGGTTTTTCAACCGGAGTGCCGCTTGCAAATTCGGTTTCAGTCAACTGGAACAGCGTGCCGGGGAGATTTTACGTCCTGCAAAAAACCACCTCGCTTTCTTCCGGCGCATGGACGGACTGGGTGAACAATCCCGTGGCGGGTTTGAACAATGTTCTGTTCACCGATGCCAGCACCACCAATGGGTTTTTCCGCATCCGGGCGTATCGGCCATTGATGCCCTGATGCTGTTTCCTCCGGTTTAATTCATTGACTTCGCGCGCTAAAAATCTATTTTCTGCGTTCCTAATTTTGCGGGAACTGCCTCGTGGCACGTTTTCACCCGCACCCTGAAAGGAAGTGAGTGTAATGACAGAGATTAAACTGAAAAAAGGCGAACCCGTTGACCGTGCGTTGCGTCGGCTGAAGAAAAAAGTCGATCGCGAAGGCACGCTGAAGAACGTCCGCGCCCGCCGGCAATTCGAAAAGCCGTCGGCCGTCCGCCGCCGGAAGGAAAAAGTCGCCCGTTTCTCCGCCATGCTCGCCGCGCGCCACGCTGATGACTAGGCCGTGATTTGCATTTCCCACGCCGGGCGTGTCCGCTAGGATGCGCCCGGTTTTTATTTTCCCGTTATGTATTCTTTTTCAACCTGCTGGAATTCCGCGCGCCACACCGACGGCCGCGCGATGCTCCGCGAAATCCGCGACCTCGGTTTTGAATACGCCGAGTTGAGCCATGGCATCCGCATCAGCCTCATGCCCGGCATTCTCGACGCCGTGAAGGCCGGCGAGATAAAAATTTCCACGCTGCACAATTTTTGTCCGCTGCCCGTGGGCGTGGACAAGCCCGCGCCGAACCTCTACGAATTTTCCTCCGACCGCGACCGCGACCGCCAGCTCGCACTCAAGCTCACGCTGAACACGTTCGACTTCGCCGTGAAAACCGGCGCGCAACTCGTCGTGCTGCATTTCGGCAGCATGGACTTGAAGGACTACACCGGCAAACTCAAGGAACTCCTCGAACGCGGCAAACGCGGCACGCCGGAATTTCAAAAAGTCACCGCTGAGGCGCAGGCCGCGCGCGAGGCGAAGAAGAAAAATTATTATGACCGCTCCCGCGATATGCTCCGCGAACTCATCGGCGAGGCGAAATTTCGCGGGCTGAAACTCGGTATTGAAATCCGCGAGGCCGTGGAGGAACTGCCCATCGAATCCGATTTCGCCGCGCTGCTGAAGGAATTTCCCGCGCCGGTTTTTTACTGGCACGACGTGGGCCACGCGCAGATCAAGCAAGACCTCGGCTTCATTGACCACGCCAAATTTCTCGCCGAGCGCGCCGACCGGCTGGCGGGCTTTCACATTCACGACGTAAAATTTCCCGCGCGCGACCATTTTCCGCCCGGCGGCGGCGACATAGATTTTGCCGCGCTAAAACCGTTTGTGAAACCCGAGCACATCAAGGTGTTTGAACTCAGCCCCAAAGTCCCGCTCGACTCCGTGACCCGCAGCGTGGCGCATCTGAAACGCATTTGGGGCGAGGAATAAATTCGTCTCACGCCAAGGCGCAAAGGCGCAAAGGCGCAAAGTGAAAAACCTTTGCGCCTTTGCGCCTTTGCGTGACAATGGTTTTGTGAATTTGTCGCCGCGTGAAATTGCTGCTAAAATTGTTGCTAAGCTGCAACAAGCTGGCTTCGCCGCGTTCTGGGTCGGCGGCTGCGTGCGCGATTTTTTGCTGGGACGCGAGCCGCAGGATTTTGACATCGCCACGGACGCCAAACCGGAGCAGGTGGAAAAACTTTTCCACAAAACCATTCCCGTCGGCCGAAAATTTGGCGTGATGATTGTGGTCGAGGGCGGGCAGGAATTTCAGGTGGCTACGTTCCGCGCCGAGGCAGATTACCAGGACGGTCGTCGCCCGGAGAAAATCGAATTTGCCAACGCCGAAGCTGATGCGTCGCGCCGCGATTTCACGGTGAACGGTTTGTTCTACGATCCGCTCACGGAAAAAATCCACGACTGGGTCGGCGGCGAAAACGATTTGCGCGCGAAAATCATCCGCACCATCGGCGCGCCGGAAGAACGCTTCGGCGAAGATCATCTGCGGATGCTGCGCGCAATTCGTTTCGCTGCGCAGTTGGGTTTTGAGATCGAGCCAAAAACTTTTGCGGCCATCCAAACGCTAGCGCCGAAAATAAAAATCATCAGCGCCGAACGCGTGCGGGATGAGCTTTTAAAATTATTCGCACCGCCTTCCGCAGCCTTCTCCCTCTCCTCTGCTGGAGGAGAGGGCAGGGGTAAGGAGGCCGATGATTCGCAATTTCAAAACCCCTCACCCCAACCCTCTCCCCGTTTGGGCGGGGAGAGGGAGAAAAATTCTCCCGCTGCGCGTGGCTTGGTTTTGCTGCGCGACAGCGGATTGCTGGAACACGTTTTGCCGGAGCTGGCGGCGACGATTGGGTGCGAGCAGTCGCCGGATTTTCATCCCGAGGGCAGCGTGTTCAATCACATTTGTTTGATGCTGGAAAAAATGCCCGCCGATGCCAACGCGCTGTTGCCGTGGGCGGTTTTGCTGCACGACATCGCCAAGCCGGTGACGGCGGAAAAAGATTTGGCGACGGGCAAAAT
>CAIKKJ010000063.1 GCA_903827955.1 uncultured Verrucomicrobia subdivision 3 bacterium | reverse complement strand
TGCACGCTCCGGTCCGACAGTGATTTTCGCCTATACGCAAAAGGGCTGGATGCTGCCATCCGTCGGTCATCCGCAGAATCATTCGCTGCTGCTCAATGCCGAGCAGATGGAGGAACTGCGCGCCAAGCTGGGAATTTCCGAAGATGAAATCTGGGATGGCTTTGTCGCCGAAAGCGAAGCGGGTGAACTTTGCGAAACGGCTGGCCGCCTGAAGCCAACTGCTTGCGGGAAAAACGTGACGGAGAAATTAGAAATCCCTGCGAGTCTCAGCGGCAGTTATTCCGGCAGTCTTTCCACGCAGCAGATTTTCGGACGCATCCTCACGTCACTCGCGCGTGAGTTGCCGGAACTTTCCAAGCGCATCGTGACGTGCAGTCCGGACGTCGCGAGTTCCACCAATCTCGGTGGCTGGATCAACGCGATGGGTGTTTGGAGCCGATTTGAAAAAGAGTTTTTGCCCGAGGAAGCCGAAGCGGGCGTTTTCGCTTGGAAGGAAACCACCACGGGTCAGCACATCGAACTCGGCATTTCGGAAATCAATTTGTTCATGGCGCTCGGGCAGCTCGGCCTCTCGCATGAGATCAACGGCAACCTGCTGTTTCCCATCGGCACGCTCTACGACTGCTTTGTGCCGCGCGGATTGGACGCGTTTTATTACGGCGTTTATTCCGGCTCTAAGTTCATCGTCGTCGGCACGCCGTCGGGCATCACGCTCGCGCCCGAAGGCGGCGCGCATCAATCCACCATCACCGGTTCCATCGGCATCGAACTGCCGGGCATCTCGACATACGAGCCGTGTTTCGCGCCGGAACTCGAATGGATTCTGCTGGCCGGCTTGGAAAACATCCGCACGCGCAAGGACTCAACTTATCTCCGGCTCACGAGCAAGCCGGTGGATCAATCGCTTTTGAATTTGCCAATTGATGCGGACGCGCGGGAAAAATTGCGCCAGCAAGTGATTCGTGGTGCATATCGTCTCGTGGATCGCAGTGGTGAGGAAGATTATCAGCCGGGGAAAAATGTTGCTCACATCTTCGCCGTGGGTGCGATGATTCCTGAAGCGGTGGCCGCGAGCCGCAAGCTATTGGAACAAGGAGTTTTCGCGAACGTGTTCAACGTCACTGGCGCTGGTTCGCTGTATCGTGAATTCCAATTAGCGCAGCACGCGGCGCTTTCCGGCGCGGCCAAGCAAAGTCATTTACTCGAAGAACTGGTGTCTGTTACTGAGCGCAGCATTCCCGTCGTGACCGTTGTGGATGGTCATCCGCATAGCATGGCGTGGATTGGCGCGGCGTTGAATGCGCCGACGTGTCCGCTCGGCGTCGTCGGCTTCGGCCAGTCCGGCACGGTTCCCGATCTTTACCGCGAATACAAAATTGACGCCGCCAGCATCTGCGCGGCGTGCGTTCAGGCTTTAAAATCACTTTCTGAAAAATGAAACGAACAAATACAGCGGGTCGCTCTTGCACGTGTTGTGATCGTCGCAAAATGGTGCATGGTTCTCCCTCACCCCGGCCCTCTCCCCAAGGAGAGGGAGAAACGTTCCCCGCGTCTTGGCAAACCCGCGATGGTCTTCTGCTCCCCGGCTCCCGAATTTTACGAGAGACAGCCAACGGCTGTGCCCTCTCCCAGCGGGAGAGGGTCAGGGTGAGGGAGAACGCGTCGCGAAAACTAAATTTCCTTTTTTAAACAAATCACAACCACCATTGACACTATGCCCCACAAATATCGTTTCCAAATCTACAAGGAACTCCACAAGAACATCGCCACCATCTACGGCGAGGCGAAGAAGTTTGCCGACGAGATCGGCATCACGCCGGAGATGAAAGGCCAGATCGGCCTCACCGGCGCGGTGTCGAGTTGCCATGCGCTGCTGACCACCGAGGTCGGCAAGGCCATCGAAGCCGCATCGCGCAAGGTCGTGGAAAATAAATTTCTCATCGAGGAGATCCGCGAGATCGTGAAGGACGTTTACGGCGACGGCTTCGACGCCGCGCCGACGAACACTTGCGAAGCTGCGCTGTGGACGAGCTTTGACTGTCTCGCCAGCCCGCCGATGACCGGTCGCGGCGACAATTACCGCGCCCGCTACCTCGCGCCGTTCGAGCGCCATCTGCATCATCACGGCGGCTACGGCCGTCCGTTTCCGCCGCGCTACAAAGACCTGTTCGCCGACCGCGGCGTGACGGCGGGCGAACTGGGTTTCTCCGGCAAGCGCCTCGATAACACCGACGCGATTTTCGTTCCACTCGAAGGCGCGCGTTATGAAATCCACGGCATCAAGCAGCATCCCGCCGCGTTGCTCGCGAACACAGATGCGAAGAAAACTTTGGCGCGCATCGAGAAGACCGCCGCGCGGCACGGGTCCTCGCTCACGGCATTTTCCTCGCTCGGCTACGATAGTCTTGGCTACGGCTCCGGCGACCAGGACGCTGGCGGCACGCCGCTGTTGCAGACCGGCATTGCCAAGCTCGCGAAGGAATACGGCGTGCCTTACATCGTGGACAACGCCTGGGGCACGCCCTTCATCGGTGCTGACCCGCGCAAGCTCGGCGCGGACGTGATGGCGTATTCCATGGACAAATCCTCCGGCGCACCGACCGTTGGCCTCATCATTGGACGCGAGGACGTGATGGTGCCCATCCGCCGCGCGCTCGGTTATCACTCGGACCGTTTCGGCACGGGCTATTCCTACGGCAAGGCCGCTTACGTCACGAACGATCCCGGCAAGGAAGCCCTCGTCGGCCTCATCGCCGCGCTGAAAATTCTC
>CAIKKJ010000062.1 GCA_903827955.1 uncultured Verrucomicrobia subdivision 3 bacterium | reverse complement strand
CAGCTTGCGGAACATTTCGATGTCGGTCGCCACTGTTTTCTTGGTGTCCTTAAGGCCGACGATTTCGACTTCTTCCATCTTCTTGAGCAAACCGCGTTCAACGCGACCCGTCACGACCGTGCCACGGCCTTCAATGGTGAACACGTCTTCGACGCACATCAAAAACGGCTTGTCAATTTCGCGCGTCGGGTCAGGAATAAAGCTGTCGAGCGCGTCGAGCAAGGCAGCAATCGCCGCTTCACCTTCGGGCTTGCCAGCAAGAGCCGCCGTCGCGGAAGCGCGGACAATGGGCGTCTTGTCGCCAGGGAAACCATACTTCGTGAGCAATTCACGAATTTCCATTTCGATCAACTCGAGCAAGTCGGCGTCAGCCAAATCAACCTTGTTCAAGCAAACAATCATGCTCGGCACACCGACCTGGCGGGCGAGCAGGATGTGTTCGCGCGTCTGCGGCATCGGGCCGTCGGCGGCGCTCACCACGAGAATCGCACCATCCATCTGCGCGGCACCCGTGATCATGTTTTTCACATAGTCCGCGTGACCGGGGCAGTCAACGTGCGCGTAATGGCGCTTGGGAGATTCGTATTCGACGTGCGACACCGCGATGGTCACGGTCTTCGTTTCATCCCGCACCGTGCCACCTTTGGTAATCGTCGCGTAGTCAATCGCCGGCGCAAGCCCTTTGCGGTGCTGCACCGCGACGATGGCGGCGGTCAAGGTGGATTTGCCGTGGTCAACGTGGCCGATGGTGCCGACGTTGACGTGCGGTTTCGTTCTCTGAAATTGCTCTTTGGCCATGTGATGTAATGTTGTTCGTTTGCTGCGTTTTTGTTAATGGAGCCCATGATCAGGATTGAACTGATGACCTCGTCCTTACCAAGGACGTGCTCTACCAACTGAGCTACATGGGCATCCAAAAAACTCGTGTTCAAACCCGAATCGCAAGACGACAAAAAAACCATCCTCTCATGTTTCTTACGAAATTTAAGAGGCTGGCAATTGTTAAGTTTTGCGGCTCTGACTCGCACAAACTAGGCAACCCGCATTTTTGTGTCAATAGCTTTTTTACTTTTCTTTTGGTCAAGTATTTGCCGCGCCCGTGCCAGCGATGACTCCATGTCGCCACACACGTTTTCCCCGCCCAGTCGATCCAAAAAGCCCGCCCGCGTCAACGCGAACAGCGGCTGCGAGTGCGGCCCGCATAAAATCAGGTCCTTTTTCTTCTTCCGCAGTTTTTCCAGCAAGTTCTCCAAAGCATCCAAGCCCGTCGCATCCAAGGCTAAGGCATCGCGTAACCGCAAAATCAAAACATCCGGCAGCTCACCCGTCCGCCGGAGCGACGATTCCAATTTATCTGCCGCCCCAAAGAAGAACGCCCCAAATACCCGAAAAACCATCACGCCATTAGGGATGATTTTTCCGACGGTCTGCTGACCGGAAGAGTTTCCCTGCGTCACTTCCTCATCCGGGTCAACATGTGCCGTCTCCGCCAACCGTTTCACCAACAGTGCCGAAGCCAGTATCAAGGATGTTCCCACTGCCACGGGTAAATCCACTAACACCGTTAGTGAAAACGCGCAAATAAAAATCATCGCATCGCTGCGCGGCCAGCGAGCGAGCCGCTTGAGCTGATGCCATTCCCCCATCCGCAACGCCACCACCACGAGCACCGCGCTCAACGCCGCCATCGGAATATTTTTTGCCAGCGGCGCGGCCACCAGCAAAATCCCTAGCAGCGTCAGCGCGTGAATCATCCCCGCCACCGGCGTCTTCGCACCACTGCGCACATTCGTCGCTGTGCGCGCAATCACGCCGGTCGTCGGCATGCCGCCAAAAATTCCTACAACGACATTTGCGATGCCCTGCCCCATCAATTCCTGGTTTGAGTCATGCCGGTCATCAATCATTCCGTCCGCCACTACCGCGCATAGCAACGATTCAATCGCCCCCAACACTGCCACCGTCATCGCCGCCGGCAGCAACGCCCGCCACGCGTCAAAAGAAAGCGCAGGCCAGTGTGGTGACGGCAGGCTATGCGGCATCTCCCCGAATTGTGAGAACAAAGTCTGGATTCCGAATTGCTCGTCCCAATGAAAAAATTTTACTGCGAGCGATGCCAGCACGATGACTACAATCGAACCCGGCAGCCGTCGCCCCATTTTTTTTGGCCAGAACCAGATTGCCAATGTCGCCGCCGTTGCGAGAAAAACCGTCGGCCAGTTCGGTTGAAAGTTTTCTGCCACCGCACGCAGCTTACCGACGAAATCGGGCGGCAGTTTTTGTGACAACCCGAAAATATCCTTTATTTGCGTGCTTAAAATGATGATGGCAATGCCGCTCGTAAAACCCGTCACAACTGGAAACGGAATATATTTGATCAGCGTGCCAAGCTTGCACGCGCCGAGCGCAAACAAAATCAAGCCCGCCATCAGCGCGCAAACCACCAGCGACTCCGGCCCATGCAGCAGCACTATCGGCGCGAGCAACGGCACGAACGCGCCCGCCGGTCCACCGATCTGCACGCGTGAACCACCCAGCAACGAAACCAAAAGTCCGCCGATGATCGCCGTAAAAATTCCAATCTCCGGCTTCAACCCAGAAGCGATGGCCAAAGCCATTGCCAGCGGCAACGCCACGATACCGACAATCAAACCGGCGGTGAGGTCGGCAAAAAAAGTTTGCGTCGAATAATTTTTCAGCGCATCTAACAACTTCGGACGAAAAGCAAAATTAATTTTCATTTTCCAAACATCACCGGAAAGACATTCCCTGATATTGATTCTGCGCCGAGGCTGCGAAAAGACAAACGAAAACCCTTTGCAGAAATTGGCGGAGATTTCCCCACCCGCTACCCGCGTCTCGCTGGCAAGCTCACGCCCGCGGATGCGCCGCGTCGTAAGCCTTCTTCAACCGTTCCGTAGTGACGTGCGTATAAACCTGCGTGGTGATGAGATGCGCGTGGCCGAGCAATTCCTGCACGCTCCGCAAATCCGCGCCCGCATCCAGCAGATGCGTCGCGTAACTGTGCCGCAGCTTGTGCGGCGTGAGTTTCGGATCAAGTCCGGCAATCGCGAGATAAGTTTTCAACCGCCGGGAAAGTTGCAACGGCGACAACGGCGCGCGTTTTTTCGTCTCGGACAAAAAGACTGGCGAAGCCCCGCCCGGCGGTTGGGCCAGCGTGTTAAAATAATCCTGCATCGCCATCAATGCCGTCTTGCCGATCGGCACCAACCGCTCCTTTTTACCTTTGCCGCGAACACGAACAATCTGCTGCGACCAGTCAATGTCGTCCGCGCACAGACCGCACAGTTCGCTGATACGCAAGCCGCATGAATAGATCGTCTCCAGCACCGCGATGTCCCGCAGGCACGCGGCGGTGGAAAGCGGACGACCCGCGCCCTTTTTATTTTTCTGCGCCTCCAAAACTTTCACCGGCGCGACAAGCAAATCCTCCATCTGCTGCTTCGTTAAAAATTTCGGCAGCCGTTTCTCCGGCTTCGGCAGCGAAAGATTTTTTATCGGCATCGTCTCCACCACGTCATGCCGGATCAGGAATTTGTAAAACGTCCGCAACGCGGAAAAACGAAGCTGCACCGCCGCGCGACTCAAATTGTTCCGACCCAGAAATCTTACAAAGCTGCGGAAGTCATCCCGCGTCAAATTCGCCCAGGCAATCGCGGACAAGGACTTTGGACTTTGGACTTCCGGCTTTGGACTTTGATTTTGCCAACGCGCAAATTCAATCAAGGCCTGCGCATAATTCCGCTGCGTATAAACCGACGCCCCTCGGTCCGTCGCTAAGTGCGCGAGGAATTTTCCAATCCACTGGTCGCGGATTTCTAGCTGGGTTGCAGGCTTAGTTGGAACGTCCATCGTGGAAGGATTAACCGCGAACCACGCGAAATACACGAACGAAATTCCTGCCCGACTTTCGCATATTTGGCGTATTTCGCGGTTTCACAGAAAATCCAAAACGAGCCGCACAAATTCCTCCGGCGCATCCGCATGAACCCAGTGATTCGCCGCCGCGATGGTTTGGATTACCGCCGCTGGAAACAGCCGCCGGACCTCCAACTCATCCGCCGCACCGATGTAATCCGATTTGCCGCCACGGATGAAGATCACCGGCTTTTCAAAATGATTTTGCGGACTCAAAACTTCACCGAGACGCGAATAATTTTCCGCCACGCCGCGCAGATTCATTTTCCAGAAAAACTTTCCTTGCTCGTCGCGGCCCAGATTTTTCAGCAGGAAGCGGCGCAAGTTAAGCGACGGGATTTTCGGTTCCAGCGCGGCCTCAATCTCCGCCCGCGTCTGAAATGATTTCAAATCCACCGCCAGCAACGCCTCAAAAATATGGTCATGCGCCCGTTTGTAGGCCCGCGGAGCCATGTCCACGACGATGAGCTTTTTCACGCGCGCCGGAAAATCCAACGCGAACTGCATCGCCACCTTGCCGCCCATCGAGTGACCGACGACGTGGGCGCTCTCAATCTTTTGCGCGGCGAAAAATTTCTCCACGTCGGCGGCCATGAGCGGATAATCCATCTCCGCATGATGCGGCGAATTGCCGTGGTTGCGCAGGTCGGGAATGAGGACGTGAAATTTTTCCGCCAGCTTCGGCGCGACGCCAAACCAGTTGTCCGCCGAGCCAAACAACCCGTGCAGTAACACGAGCGGCTCGCCGTGGCCGAGTTGTTTGAAGTGAAGCTGCATATGCGCTTACTTCTCCTGCACGATTTTACCGCTGTCGTTAATGCGAAAGGTTTGCCATTCGATGTTACCCGCTGCAATGGCTTGCTGAATGGAACACTGAACAATCTCGCGCTCTTTGGTTTCAGAAGGATGATCAACCAACTCCAGCGAAGTGCAGTTCTCGTCAGTCAACCCGCGAAAGACAATGTATTCCACAGGATCGAAGATGACCTTAATGTCGTTGGCGTTAACAGCACGATCATAGAGAAATGGAGAAATCTTGCGCAACTTTCGCTGGGCTTTGGCACGACCTCGTTCGGTAGCCCGTTCTTTGATTTCCTCCTTCTTGTCTTCAAATTTTTCCCTGGCATCTTCTAATCGTCGTCGTTGATTTTCAATGTCGTCAAAGACCGTTTTTGGCGGAGGCGTTTTGGTAAAAATATCAACATCACTGAGGCGAAAGAGTTCACCGCAGCAGGGACAAATGCCATAAAGCTGTTTTAATTCCTCAAACCAAATGAGAAAACGAGTCATGACACCTCCTGGGCACGTGGAGTGACGGTCAATTTGATTTTTTTTGACAACACCAATCTACGAATTTGAGGTTGCTCACCAGTTAGCTTGCCCTTTCCAGTTTTGACATCCACGAAGACAATGCAATCTACGGCTCCTTTGGCAGAAAGCCCCTTGAAGACGACATAATCAATCGGTTCAAAGAGCGCGCGACAGTCGGCTGACGCCACAGGAAAACCGGGCAAGGAAGGTGCGATTTTTTCGAGAACCTTACCCAGCTTGCTGGAATGAGCTCCAATTTCTGATCTGGTTGTGGTTTGAAGTTTACGACGCTTAAAGTCGGCACGTTGCTGACGTAAATCCTCTTTCTGCTTGGCTAGATAGGCCAGAACTTGGGGCGGAAGTGATTTGGTGGCATCAAAAAGATTTGCTTTTGAAAGTGGAAATTCATTTTCGCATTCACTATTCGGACAGCGAACAAATAGCCCATGCGATTTTTTCAGCTCTTCAAGAAGCGACATAAAAATCACTCCTCTTCTCGCGTCGGAAACTCGAAAGTGATCTTCCCCTTCTTGTCCATCACGAGGAACGCTGGAAACGGCTTGCCGGATTTGGAGATGAATTTCTCCATCACGTCGCTCTTTTTGTCCTTGAGAATTTTCGCCGCCTGCACTGCGTCAATCGGCTGCTCCAAAATCGTTTTGCCGATCTTGAACTTGCACGACTTCGCTTCGAGCTGCGAGTTCTCGCACAGAAAGCCCGCCGCAGTGTCGCAAACTCGGCCGCCACACTTCGGACATTTGCCGAGCGATTCCAGACCGGTGAAATCAATCTTCGGTGGCGGTTCTTTCGGCGCGCCTTTGCCACGTTTCTCGCGCACCGGAAATTCAAATCCCGTCTTGCCGTCCTTCACGATGAGATAAGCCTCGAACTTGCGGTTCGTCTTGTTGGAAATAAATCCTTTAAGCAAATCAGTTTTGCCGGTCGCCAGCATTTTCGTAACCTGCTCGGGGGAAATCTCCTGCTGCAAAATGATTTTACCAGTGCGGAATTTGCAGGTCTGCTCGGTGCCCGCCTGTTTTTCACAGACGTAATTCATCCCACCGTCATAGACATTCGCGCCGCACGCCGGACATTTGCCAAGCGATTCCTTGCCGGTGAAATCAATCGGCGTCGCGCCGGCGCCGTCTTTGCCGCCGTTGCCGAAATCGAATTCCACCTTGTGCTCGGCGGTCATTTTCAAAACCGCCGCGAACGGAAAGCCCTGCTTGCTGCGGAAACCTTGGAGCGGGCCGATGACCTTGCTGGTGATGATGGTTTCGACTTCTTCCGGCTCGAACATCCGGCTGCACAGCGTTTTCCAGAACGCAAAATCGCAGGCGGTGTTGACGCATTGATACTGCTTGTAACGCTCATGAATCTCGCCGCCGCATTTCGGACACGGCACATTCAGCACGCCGAAGTCGCCGGGAATCGTGTCGTATTCAAATTTCTTCGCGCTATCCACGATCTTGCGCGTCATCTCCGCGATGCCCGCCATGAACTGCACGCGGCTGACTTTTTTCCGCTGCATTTCCTTCAGCTGAAATTCCCAGTCGCCGGTCAGCTCGGGCTTTGTGAGTTCGGGAATTCCCAAACCGTTGAGAAGTTCCATCAGGGAAAACGCCTTCGCCGTGGCCTGCAATTCGCGCCCGTTGCGATGAACGTAATCTTCGTAAATCAAGCCCTCAATCGTCGCCGCGCGCGTGGCCGGCGTGCCGAGACCTTTCTCGCTCATCGCTTCGCGGAGTTCGTCGTCGTCAATGAGCTTGCCCGCGCCTTCCATCGCGCTCAGCAAAGTCGCTTCAGAATAGCGCGCCGGCGGTTTGGTGACATTTTCTTTGACCTCGATGTTCGCGGTTTTGACCGTCTCGCCCGGCTTCACCGGCGCGAGGCTGGGTGTTTCGTCGGAATCCGATTGCTTGCCGTAAACCGTGAGCCAACCGGGCGACACCAGCACTTTGCCCGCGCTCTTGAACGGCTCGCCTTCAACACGCGTGATGCGATTCGTTTCCAAAAATTCCGCCGCCGGATAAAAGATGGCGAGAAATCGTTTCGTGACCAGGTCGTAAAGTTTCTGTTCCGGCTCGCTCAAATGTTTTGGGGCGAGCTGCGTCGGGATGATCGCGAAGTGGTCCGAAACTTTGGCGTTGTTGAAGATGCGTTTATTCGGATGCACCCAGCCAGCTTTGAGAATCTGGTCGGCAAAGGACGAGTAGCCCGTCACATCGCCCAGCATCTTCATCGTGTCTTTGACGGTGCCAACATAATCTTCCGGCAACGCGCGCGAATCTGTTCTCGGATAGGTCAGGACTTTGTGTTTTTCGTAAAGGGCCTGCGCCAGGCCCAGAGTGTTTTTCGCGCTGAAACCAAAGCGCGAGTTCGCATCGCGCTGCAAGCTCGTCAAATCATAGAGCAGCGGCGACATCGAACTTGTCGGCTTGCTTTCTTCGGTGACGATGCCGGGCTTGCCGAGACATTTCGCGCGAATCGCTTCCGCTTTCGCTACATCCCAAACGCGCTCGGCTTTTGCCTGCTCATCGTCATCGGACTTGGAAAACTTTTCATCAAACCAACGTCCGGGATACTGACCCGCTGCGGCGTCGAATGTGCCGAGCACTTCCCAATAACCGCGCGGCTTGAATCCGCGAATCTTCGCCTCGCGCTCCACGAGAATCGCGAGCGTCGGCGTCTGCACCCGGCCGACGGTCGTTTTGAAAAAGCCGCCGAGCTTGGAATTGAACGCGGTCATGGCGCGTGTGCCGTTGATCCCCACTAGCCAATCCGCTTCGCTGCGGCTGGTCGCGGCGTCAGAGAGCGGCTGCATGGATTCATCGGTCTTGAGCGACGCGAACCCTTCGCGGATGGCGGCGGGCGTCATGGATTGCAGCCAGAGACGCTGAATCGGCTGGGGCGCTTTCGTGTAGCGGACGATGTTGCGAAAAATCAATTCACCTTCGCGCCCGGCGTCGCACGCATTGATGAGCGACGTCACGTCCTTACGTTTGATGAGCTTCGCGACAGCGCGCAAACGCGGCGCCGTCTTCTCAATCGGCGTGAGATCAAAGTGTGGCGGGATCACCGGCAGACATTTGAACGTCCACTTGCCGCGCGCCGCTTCGACGCCTTCCGGCGGGACGATGGTCAGCAAATGGCCGACCGCCGACGTGACGACGTATTGGTCGTTCTCGAAGTAGTCGTCGTGCTTTTCAAACTTTCCGAGCGCCTTGCTGATGTCGCTGGCGACGGACGGTTTTTCCGCGATGATGAGTGCTTTGCCCATGCGTTGCGCCAATCTTTAAGCCGCGCGACGCCGGTTGCGCAACTTAATTTTTTTTGGCAGCGGGAATTTTTTGAAGGAAAAAAGTTCGGCGCGGCTACTTTTTTGGCGCACCAAAAATTTCTTCGGAGGTGAGTTCGGGGAAATATTTTTGCACACATTCCGGGCAGTAAGTGTGCGTGAAATCTGCTTCCGAACGATCCTGAACGTATTTTTCCACGCGCTCCCAGTAGCCCTTGTCGTTGCGGATATTTTTGCAACTGCAACAGATGGGTAGCATTCCGGCCAAAGTTTTTGCCCGCTCGATTTCCTCGACGAGCTGATTGGATACCCGCCGCAGTTCAAGCGTGGTCATCACCATCTTGCCGAGCGACTGCAAAATCTCTTTCTCTCCGGCATCCAGCTTGCGAGTCACCCGGTCAATCACCCACAGCGAGCCCAACCCCAAACCGTCCGGCGTGGCCAAGGGAGCACCGGCGTAAAACCGGATGTTTGGGTTGCCGGTGACCAGGGCGTTGTCGGCGAAGCGAGCATCCTTCGTGGCGTCCTCCACCGCCAGCACTTCGCTCTGCTGCATCGTGTAGGCGCAAAAGGCCAGGTCGCGATGTGTCTCCCGCGCTTCCAGCCCCACCTTGGCCTTGAACCACTGACGTTCCCCGTCCACGAGCGAAATCAATGCGATGGGTGTTTTAAAAATATGCGCGGCGACCTTGACGATTTCGTCAAACGCCTGCTCCGCCATCGTGTCGAGAATCTTGTAGCGGCGCAGCGCCACCATCCGCCGCGCCTCATTCTCTGGAATCGGAGCTTTCATTCGCGTGAAAAATTACAACCGGTGCATGCATAGTCAAATATAAGTTCATCGCGAGAATTAACGACACGCTAACCAGTTGACCTCAAACGCGACTCTGGCAAAATCGCGCGACACGTTTTCAAAAATTATGCCACGCACCGTCACTCTTTTCACCGGACAATGGGCCGATCTTTCCCTCGCGCAACTCCTCCCGCTCGTCAAAAAAATGGGCTACGACGGCGTGGAACTCGCCTGCTGGGGCGACCACTTTGAAGTGGACCGCGCGCTCAGCGAACCTGATTACTGCAAAAAGAAATGGGCGCTGCTGAAAAAACACGGTCTTACCTGCCACGCGATTTCCTCGCACCTCGTCGGCCAGGCCATCTGCGATCTGATTGACGAACGCCACCAAGCCATTCTCCCCGCCGATGTCTGGGGCGACGGCAAACCGGAAGGTGTTCGTCAGCGTGCCGCTGAGAAAATGAAACTCACCGCCAAAGCCGCGCGCAAATTTTTCGACGCCAAGCCCGGCGCGAAGAAAGGCGAAACCGCCGTCGTCAATGGCTTCACGGGATCCAGTATCTGGCACGCGCTCTATGCCTTCCCGCCGACGAGCCAGGATTTCTTGAACAAAGGTTTCGCCGATTTCGCCAAGCGCTGGTTGCCCATTCTCGACGTGTTTGAAAAAGAAAACGTCAACTTCGCGCTCGAAGTGCATCCCACGGAAATCGCGTTCGACATCGCCTCCGCCCGGCGCGCGCTCGAAGCCGTCAAAAATCATCCGCGTTTTGGATTCAATTACGATCCATCGCACCTTGGTTATCAGGGCGTGAATTACGTAAAATTCATCCGCGAGTTCAGCGATCGGATTTTCCACGCGCACATGAAAGACGTTTGGTGGGGCCACGGCGACGGCACGGTGGGCGTGTTCGGCGGGCACACGGATTTCACCGATCCGCGCCGCTTCTGGGATTTCCGTTCGCTCGGCCACGGCGACATCAACTTCGAGGAGATCATCGTGGCGCTGAACGACGTCGGCTATCGCGGACCGCTCTCGGTGGAATGGGAAGACGGCCGCATGGACCGCATCCACGGCGCGACGGAAAGCTGCGCATTCGTCCGCAAACTAGATTTCGCGCCAAATCAGGCGGCGTTTGATGCGGCTTTCTCAAAGAAAAAATAATTTAGCCACAGAGGCTCAGAGCACACAGAGAATTGCTCTGTGAACTCTGTGCCTCGGTGGCAAACCTAATATTTATGAAACGCAAACTTCGTTACGGCATGGTCGGCGGCGGACAGAACGCCTTCATCGGAGCGGTTCACCGCATGGCCGCAAATCTTGACGGACAGATCGAACTCGTCGCGGGCGCATTCTCGTCGGACGCGAAAAATTCGCAGACGACGGGCGAACAACTTTTCCTCAATCCCAGCCGCGTTTATCCGAGCTACGAGGCGATGGCGAAAGGTGAAGCGGCATTACCGGCGAATGAGCGGATTGATTTCGTTTCCATCGTCACGCCGAATTTTTTGCACGCGCCGGTCGCCACGACCTTTCTCAAAGCGGGCTTTCACGTCGTCTGCGACAAGCCGATGACTTTGACCGTGAAAGAGGCGAAGGCGTTGCGTGATACCGTTCGCAAGTCGGGAAAAGTTTTTGCGCTCACGCACAATTACACCGGCTACCCGATGGTGAAGGAAGCGCGCGAACTCGTCCGCACCGGCAAGCTCGGCAAAATCTTGAAAGTCGTCGCCGAATATCCGCAAGGCTGGCTGCTCGACAAGATCGAGGCCGACGGCCAGAAGCAGGCGTCGTGGCGACTGGACCCGAAGAAGGCGGGCTCCAGCAGTTGCGTGGGCGACATCGGCACGCACGCGGAAAATCTCGGCCGCTACATCACCGGCCTGAAGATTGACGAACTGTGCGCCGAGTTCACGAGCTTCATCCCCGGCCGCAAGCTGGAGGATGATGCGAATATGCTCATCCGCTACCAAGGCGGCGCGAAGGGAGTATTGCATTGCTCACAAATCTCCTGCGGCGAGGAAAATAATCTGAACATCCGGGTTTACGGAACCAAGGGCGCGCTCGCGTGGCAGCAGGAGCATCCGAATGAATTGAAATTCGTTCCCAAAGGCGAACCGGCACGCATCCTCCGCCGCGGCAACGGCTACGTTTCTGAGGTGGCGAAAAAATTCACGCGCCTGCCGTTCGGTCATCCGGAGGCGTTCATCGAGGCGTTTGCGAATATTTATTTGGAAGCGGTCGCCGCGATTCGTGCGAGCATCGCGGGCAAGAAAGGGACGTTTGATCATCCCACCGTGGACGACGGCGTGGAAGGCATGGCGTTTATTGAAACCTGCGTAAAGTCCGCGAAGTCTGGTAAGTGGACAAAATTTATTTAATAAAATTGAAGCCACGGATTAGATGAGAAAAATTAATTTGAAACCAAAATTATGGCTGGCTCTCGGACTAGGGGCCGTATTATTTGCGGCCAACTGCCTGCAAGCTGAAGATAGTTTTGATGTTTTTTATACAAAAAAACTGGACGCCGAAGGCATTTTTATCAGAGCCAACGGGGTTGTTTCTGATGAGTCATTGCAAGAGGCAAAACGTCGGCTCAGCATGATGCTTGCACATCTTTCCGCCGTTCGTTCCAATCTTTGCAATGCTGGCGCGGAAATTCACATCATCGGCAAAGATCAGGTTACATCTGATCTGCCAGAGAACGCGCACCTCAAAGGCAGGCCTTTCGACGGCAGTCTGACTGTGGATGAACGAACGCGTGGCCTTGGTGGGCTCTGGACTTCCTGTGGCGAGGAGAACTTATTGGGTTTGCCCAAAGACAGATATCGCGGCAGGGATATTCTGGTTCACGAATTTGCCCATAACATCTTAGGCAATGGAGTTCCCGTCAGTTTTCGGAAAAGAGTCGAGCAGCGTTACCGCGAATCGCTCGCCACTGGAAAATGGGTAAAGGCCTATGCTGCCACCAATCCTGACGAGTTTTTCGCCGAGCTTTCCATGTGGTATTTCGGAACGCATGGCGATCTGGGTATGACTGGCACCAAGCCAGAAAACGGATCTGATGGGTTGCGCGTCTACGATCCCGAATCGTTCAGCCTTTTGGACGATTTTTATCAAGGCCGCATTCAATTACCAGCTGAGAAATATACCGAACTAAAAGCCCTGCCGGCATCCACGGAAAATCAATTGCGTTCACGAACTGCCAATACCCCAGCCACCATCATCTTCCATAATAAAACCGGCATGACATTGCGTTTGTTCTGGGTTGATTACAATGGCCGCCGCAAGCAATACGGAGTCGTCCAACCGCACGGCAGCGAAACCCGCGCAACGTTTGCCTCCCACCCCTGGCTTTGTGTGGACGATAACAACCGCGATGTGGGTTTGTTCGTCGCCGCACCCGGACGATGTCATGCAAGAGTAACGACTGTTACGACCCCAATAGAGAAGCGCAAACATTCAGGAGCAGATACCGTTGTAGAACCTTCTGAAAATAACGCCAACCCGGATGCCAACGAACGACTGAAAAAAGTGAAATCACTTTATACACAGGGGCTAATCAACAAGGAAGAATATGACAAAAAGGTTAAGGAGATTATGGATTTGCTATGAAGCAGACAGCTTATTTTATTCAGATGCTAGCCTCTTTTCTGGCAGTTTTCGCCATGGCATCAAGAGGCTGGAGCGACCCCAATGGGATTCTAAGTCGTCCTGACATTGTTATCGAAGACTTTGAGCGCGCAAGTTATGGTAATTGGACAGTAACGGGTCAAGCCTTTGGAGATACACCGGCACACGGATCCTTGCAAAGCCAAATGGCGGTTGATGGTTTTTTGGGCGGTGGGTTTGCCAGTTCATATCATCAAGGCGACGGGAGCATTGGTAAACTCACCTCACAATCTTATAAGGTTGAGCGTAAATACATCAAGTTCCTTATAGGTGGCGGCGGATTTGCCGGGAAAACTTGCATAAATCTAATAAACGACGGGAAAGTGGTTCGCACGGCTACTGGTTCGAATACCCGCCCCGGCGGTAGCGAGCACCTCGACTGGCAGGCTTGGGAAGTCAGTGAATTGGAAGGCAAAAGTGTTGTCTTGGAAATCATAGACCAAGCGACAGGCGGATGGGGCCATGTTAGTATTGACCAGATTGTTCAGACCGACCGTAAGATGACTGGGCTGATCAGAAATAATGTGGCGCTTCCAATCAGGGTCGAGAAACGCTACCTGAACCTGCCCGTTAAAAATGGTGCGGTAAAGCGCGTGCTGCGGCTGACAGTGAACGGAAAAACTGAACGTGAGTTCGAGATTGAACTGGCCAACGCCGAACCGGACTGGTGGACCTTCATGGACGTTACGGCATTTAAGGGTCAGTCGGTGATACTGCACGCAAACAAGCTGCCCGACGATTCCATGGGCCTGAAACAAATTGATCAGTCCGATGAAATCAAAGACGCAAAGAACCTATACCACGAAGAGTTGCGCCCACAGCTCCACTTTTCTTCGCGCCGCGGTTGGAACAACGACCCAAATGGGTTAGTTTTCTATCAAGGTGAATACCATTTATTTTTCCAACATAATCCTTACGGCTGGAATTGGGGCAACATGCATTGGGGACACGCCGTAAGCCGCGACTTGGTGCATTGGACGGAACGACCGGAGGCGCTTTATCCTGATACAATGGGAACGATGTATAGCGGTTCGGCGGTGATAGATTGGAATAATACAAGCGGTTTTGGAAAAAATGGCCAGCCGCCCTTTTTGCTAATTTATACCGCTGCCGGGGGGCTTTTCTCGCAATGTCTGGCTTACAGCTCGGATGATGGTCAGACGTTCACGAAGTATCCCGGCAATCCCGTCGTGAAACAAATCACCGGCGGCAACCGTGATCCTAAAGTGTTCTGGCATGAAAAAACAAAGCAGTGGATAATGGTGCTCTGGGTGGAGAAGGAGCGTCAAAATACAGTTCAATTCCTGACCTCGCCCGATTTAAAGAATTGGGCAATGGCTGGCCAGGTAAATAATTTCTTTGAGTGTCCAGACTTTTTTGAACTGCCGGTGGATGGAGACCCGGCAAACAAAAAATGGGTGCTGACCGCTGCGAACAGTGAATACGAAGTGGGTATGTTTGACGGCAAAATGTTCACACCGGAAACACGTAAGTTGCCCGGCCAGCGGGGCGCCGGTTTCTATGCGGCTCAGACCTTCAGCGACATTGCAGCAAGTGATGGGCGCCGTATTCAAGTTGGCTGGCTACAAGCACCATCGCCGGGAATGCCTTTCAATCAGTGCATATCGTTGCCGATGGAATTAAAACTCTTGTCCACGCCGGATGGCGCGAGGCTCGCGCGGCAACCGATTAACGAACTTACTCGCATACGCGGCAAAACTTACGATATCGGATCATTCATGTTAAAATCCGGCGACGCGAATCCACTCGCGCAAGCACGGGGCGAGTTGCTTGAACTACGAGCTGAGTTTGAACCGGGAGCGGACAGCGAAATTAACTTTAATGTGCGCGGCATACCCGTCAGTTACATCGCTCGAAATCAGGCATTGATCGTGAACGGGCATCGATCCCCGGCACCTTTACGTGATGGAAAACAAAGCTTCATTATCTACATTGACCGCACCTCGCTCGAAATTTTTGCAAGTGATGGCTTGACCTACGCGCCGCTGGCGGTGATACCGAAACAAGATGCGCTGGGAATGGAACTATCAATTACAGGCACGCCAGCGAAGTTTTCCAAACTAGCCGCATACGAACTTCGAAGTATATGGGGGGATGGATTACCCGTCGACGTCTCACCCCAACCCCTTCAAGCCTCAGAAAATATTCAAGCAACAATTCAGGCCAAACATTCCCCTGTCGAACGTCTGAAAGAATTGAAAAGCATTTATGACCGGGGACTTATCAGCAAGGAGATTTATGACCAGAAGCGCAAAGAAATCCTAGGATCACTGTGACCCAAAGCGAATCCAACCAAAAAATGAAAAATAAAATTGTTGTTCTGACCTTGCTGGCTGCTGTCGTGGCAGGCTGTTCAACCCAAAAAGAGCCGGTGAAAACTACACAAGCCGCAGCGGCGGTGAGAAAAAACGTTGAGGTCACCATTGATGGTGTCGCGGGTTTCCAAGACACGCCGTTACAGCCGGATGGCAAATGGCACGTCCACGATCCCGCGCGTCCGCAGCCAGTCATCGTGACACCGGGAAAAACTTTCAGTCAGGAAGCCACGCCGCCGAGCGATGCCGTGGTTTTGTTCGACGGCAAAGATCTGTCCCAATGGCGTGACAAAAAAACCGGCGGCGACGCACAATGGACGGTGGCCGATGGCATCGCCACTTCCGCCAAAGGCGACATCATTTCGACGAATCAATTTGGCGACATCCAATTGCACTTGGAATTCAAAGAACCAACGCCGCCGAAGGAAAGCGGCCAAGGTCGTGGCAACAGTGGCATCTATTTCATGGGGCTTTATGAGATCCAGATTCTCGATTGCTACAACAACAAGACCTACGCCGACGGTGGCACGGGCGGCATTTACGGTCAGCATCCCGCGCTCGCGAACGCCTGTCGTCCGCCCGGCGAGTGGTCCACCTACGATTGCATCTTCACCGCGCCGCGCTTTGCTGCCGACGGCAAATTAATTTCGCCCGCGTATCTCACCGCGACGCTCAACGGCGTGGTCGTGCAAAACCATCAGGCGTATCGCGGCGCGACGAACTGGAAAAGCCTCGGCAAATACTCGGCGCATCCGGCGGAACTGCCGCTGGCATTGCAATATCACAACAACTCCGTTTCCTTCCGCAACATCTGGGTGCGGAATGTGCCGCTGGTCAATGAACCGTGATCGGAAATTCAAAATTAAAAAATAAAAATGAAAAAAATTTTCACCCTCGCGCTCGTCGCCTTAACCGCCGCCACATTGTCAGCCGCGCCGAAAAAACTGCTCGTTGTCAGCACGACGACCGGCTTCCGCCACGCCTCGATTCCGACGCTGGAAAAAATGTTGTCGCAACTGGCCAAGGACAGCGGCGAGTTCACGGTGGATTTAGTGGAGCAACCGTCGGGTCACGCGCCGACCGGCTTTCCCGCCAAATTGAAAAATGACGCCTCGCCGGAGGAAGCCAAGGCGTTTGCCGAGGCCGAGGCGAAGTGGACGGACAGCCTGAAGGCCTCGCTGAAAAAATTGTCGCCAGAAAATTTGAAAAATTACGACGGCGTGGTGTTCGTCAGCACCACGGGCTATCAGCCGTTGCCGTTGCCGGATGCGGCAGGATTTTTTGAATGGCTCAAGTCCGGCCATGCGTTCATCGGCCTGCACGCGGCGAGCGATATACACGGCTGGCCGGAATACACCGAAATGATCGGCGGCGAATTCGCGCATCACGGCGCACAGACAAATGTGATTTGTTTGAATCAAGATGCGACACATCCGGCCACGGCGATGCTCGGAAATTCTTTCAGCATTTCGCTCGAGGAAATTTATCAGTTCAAAGGTTATGACCCGGCGAAGGTCCACGACCTGCTCATCATGGACAAGCATCCCGAGCATCAAGAACAGAGCGGCCATTTTGCCGTGAGCTGGTGCAAGGATTACGGCGCGGGCAAGGTTTTCTACACCTCGCTCGGCCATCGCGAAGACGTGATTGACGCGGATCCGAACCTGAAAAACCGCAAAAATTCTGTAGCAATTGCCAAAGCCTACCAGGCGCACGTCCTCGGCGGCATCGAGTGGGCGCTGGGGTTGAAAAAATAGCGGACACCGCAAATCAGTCATTGAATCGGCGCGGCAAATGGTTATTATCCGCGCTTCAATGGTTCGGGGTGTAGCGTAGCCCGGCTAGCGCGCTTGCTTGGGGTGCAAGAGGTCGGGAGTTCAAATCTCCCCACCCCGACCATTTTATACCTGCCAGACTCGATTTCTTTTTTCTTATTGAACCTTGGCATGGCGTTTGCAATCAAACTGTCATGCTGCATACAAACCGCAAATCCGGACGCAGTGAATTTTTCCATTCGCTCAACTTGGTCTGGTCAGTGAACCAGCTGCGAACGGCGCGCGGAGATGTCTGGGGCGCAATCGTGCTGGTCTGTGCCTTTGGCGTGCTGGCCAAGTTGGTCCAGTCATTGCTCACGCATTGAGACATTTCGCCTGTTTTTTGGGCAGGGGACAGTTAGTTTCAAAAGCTAAATATCTCCGGACGCACCTGCGTCTGGAGATTTTTTGTGAGAAACCGCAAAGTTTTTATTCGGAAGCCAGCTTGGGCGTCATCGAGAATTGAAAATCACCTACGGCCACTTCCATCGGCTTGCCAGTTTTGGCGGTGACCTGCGTGACGGTCAGATCGTGCACTTTGCCGCCAGACGTGCGGGTTTCGAGCGAGAGGGTCAGTTCGACATTATGGTTGTCAAGCACCCGCGGAGTCACCAGGCAGTTTTTCCCGCCGCCAAGGTGCATGCAGGTTTCGTAATGATTTGTGAGCGTCACCTCGCCCAGATCATGCGGGGAGGTTTGGGAGGTTTTTACGACAACAGAATTCGTCGAGACAACCGCTGCGGCCATAACCGGCACGGTAACAGGTGCCTGCTTGGGGTTGAATTTGTGCCAAGCCACCGGCCCCAGCTTGTAGCCTGCGCCAGCCACGATGGAAACCACGGCGATGATACGTCGTAATTTCACTACGGCAGAAAAAATGTCGGCAAAGCTCAAGCTCATGCCAACCTATAAGCAGGAAGCAAGCCGGAGGAAAATATGCGCAAAAACCAATAAATCAGTGGTTTTTTGTGTCCCAAAGCGGAAACCGCGTCCTGATTTTAATCGACATGGTTGAACATCAGGAGATTCCGTCCATCTTTCACCGAAAGGCGCAAGCCATCCGTAGTCGTGGCCGTCAGAAATTTATCCTGCCCGCCCAGCGCGAGATGCAATGAGTAGCTGTTACCGTCAATGCTCCAGTCGCCATTCCAGTTTTCCGGCGTAAAGGGTGATTGACCGCCGGGCTGCGACTGGAAGTGCGGAAAGTTTTTCACGAATACTAAATTGTCCGCCGTGACGAGCAAGGTGGTCTGCGCATAAGCCGCCGTCCAGAGCGCCCGAACGCCAGCCATTTCCTTGGCCGTGATCTTCGGCTGGCTCTGGCGCAACCACGCAAGTGTGACGGCGGGATTAAACTCCCATTTGCCGAGAATTTTTTCGCCGTCGTATTTTGCGGATTTGCCGGTCTTGAGATATTCGGTGAGGTCGTCAAGATTGGTTTCAAAAATACTGCTGACACGCTTGAGCAGATCTTTGTTCTTCAAAAATTCCTGCACCGATGAATTGTTCATGATCTCGCCGATGGCTGCACCGCTGGCGAGGGCATTGGTCAGCACGCTGTCATTCACCAATCCCTGCATGTCATCGCGCTCCCACAACGACGTCAGCGCCGGATACGCCGCGAGGCGCGGGGCCGTCTGCGGGTTCTGCATCAGGAAGCCGGACAGGTCGGCGAACTTGTAAAATTTCGGATCCAATTTGCCCACCGCCGCCGCGGCGGGCGCGAAGCCGGTCGTTTGCATGCCTTCGCCAGCGCCGTTCACCAGCCGGATCAAAATGGACGGCTGCTTCGTGCCGGCGGAAACCTGCGTCGTCCAATAAGTGAGGTTGAACAGCAGGAAGCTGATGAGGATGAAATAAATCACGCCATTCAAAATGCCCACGCAGATGCCGAGGCGCGCGTTGAGCCGTTCCCACAAGGCCAGCCTCAGATCACCCGCCTGATAGCGATAATAAACATCTACCTTGCGATGCACGTTGAAGGCGATGACCGAGAAGATGATGGAAACCACGATGAAGCCGCACACCGGCGACAGCGCCCAGACGGCGATCGGATTCGTCGTGCCCAGCACCGGCAGCAGCAGATGAAATAATTTCCCGACCGGCACGCAGAGCAACGTCGCAAACAAAATACCCGCGAACGCGATCGCCGCGCGGATGCCGCCCTGACGCCAACCGGCCAAGGCCGTGGCGGCAATCACCAAAACTGCCAGAATCCAAATGGTCATGCCGCCATTAAAAATCATCCGCCGGAAAATGCACGACGAAAATTTTTAAACACCCGGTTCACACCATGCCTTCGAGCATGACGGGAATCTGTTCGAGCGTGCGCGAAATAGCGGCCTTGGTCAGCGGCTGTTCGGTTTCCGGCACGCCGCCAAGCAACAGGTTCCAGACGGGCGCGCAGAAACATTGCTCGCGGGTGACCGGCGTATAGTCGCCACTGATACCGATGCCTTCACTGCGCAACAGCAAGTCCGCGACCTGCACGGCGGCGATGACATGGCGATGCTGCGGCGCTTTCTCTGGATAATGATGGTAGCGCGCGGAATAAATCATCAGCTCCGGCAAACGATGGCGTTCGAGGTAAAGCGCGCCAAGTTCGGAATGGTTCACCCCAAGAATTTCCTCTTCCAGTTCAGAAACCGGCGTCGTCCCGGCTTGCGCGCGGCGGTGGATTTCTGAAAAATGATCAGGGAATGTCCAAGCCATGACGATTTTACCCACGTCATGAACGAGGCCGGCGACATAATCGGAATCTTCCGTCGGGCCGGGAACATTGGCGGTGACTTCGCGCGTCATGATTGCCGTGCCGATGCAATGCTGCCAAAATTCGCGCCAAGGAAAATTACACTGCTTGGTGAGCCGCTGAAAATCTTCGATGACAGGCGTGACCATTGCGAGCTGGCGGATCTGCCGCACGCCGAGATAAAACACAGCTTCCTCAATGCTGTTGACGGGTGTATTGAGACCGAAGTAGACAGAGTTCACCAGCCGCAACAAACGCGAGGTCAAGCTGGGATCGCGGCGGATGATTTCGGCGATCTGCGCGGTGTAGCGTTGCTCCGTAAGCAGCAATCCTTGGAGCGCCTTATTGATGCTGCCAAGCGACGGCAGGGAAGGACAGCGCGCAAGTTGCGACTGAATCTCGCCGGCGCTAAGCCGAGCAATGTGGTTGGGGGCAATGACTGGCACAGGATACGAATTTGTGTTCAAAGCTATTGAAGTTATCGGCGTTAAACCGAACCGCTTGAACTTGAATAAATAATTTTTCCAAACTGAAAAGTTTCCCTCAAGCCCCCGCGAAAAGTTCCGATGACACCGTGGCGTCGCATCACGCCGGATTATGATTACAAATCACGGACAAACCGCATTCGGGCTCTTCAAAGCATTGATATTGGCCATCAGCGTCGCCACCGTCGCCCGCGCCGGCATGGCCTACCTGCCCCTCACCGGGCCGACTTCGCTGCGGGTGCTGGCCGTGAAACCGCCCAAGCTCGCGCCAGTCATGGCGGTTGCCGCCAGCAAGGTAACGGTGGCCAGTGCCAGCGATTTGAACTGCACGAACAGCCAACCAGAAGTCAGCACGGCGGTCACCAACGCTTTTGGCACGTTGCCGGCAGTAACTATTGGCGCGGCCAGTCCCCTGGATAGTTCCACAGGCGCATCCATCTTTGCACTATCCACGCCGGATTTCTTGAGCATCACGCCGGAAATGCTCGCGGCGTATTTTACTCCAGTTCTGTTTTGCACCAACGGCGTGGTGATTCCTGCGCCGTTCCATGTCGGTTTTGTTCCCCCGCTCCTGCAAGTTCAAAAATCCAGTCACGCGGAATACATCGTCAAATGACCCGACGGCAAAAGCAACGGCCCAGCCTCCGCCGAAACGTAGTTTTGGCGGCTATGTTGTTGCTGGTGCTGGCCGCCGAACACGCCATGGCGCAGGAAGTGAATGGCCCGGCGCTGTTGCCGGAAATTTCCGCGAAGGAAACCAACCAGACGGCGGTGAAACGGTTGGATCAAATCAAATTCGCCCTGTCCACTGCGCGGTTTGCCGCCAGCACACGCGATTACAAACAGGCGGAAAAAAATTTCCTGCTGGTGCTTTCCGAGGATGCGCCGGATGACCTCCAAAAAACGGCGCTGTTTGAAATGGGCCAGGCTGTGCAGGCGGAAAATGACCTGCCGCGCGCGCAGTCCATCTTTACCCAATACCAGCAACGCTGGAATAACGATACCCGCATGCCGGAAATCTGCCTGCATCAGGGCCAGATTTTCCGCGCGATGGGCATGAACCAGATGGCGCTGGCTAAATTTTACAGCGTCATGACCTCCGCGCTGTCCATCAAGGACGAACAGCTTCCGTATTTCAAACGGCTCGTGCTGCAGGCGCAGGTGGAGATTGCCGAGACGCATTATCTCATCGGCAAATTTGCCGAGGCGGCGGAATATTACTCACGCCTGCTCAAGCAGGATTCATCGGAACTTGATTTGGCGCAGATTCAATTCCGCCTCATCCGCTCGCTCGTGGCCTTGAAACGCTACGACGAGGCGGCCACGCAGTCGCAAGATTTCCTCACGCACCACGGCGATTCTTCCGAGGAACCGGAAGTGCGCTACCATCTGGCGCAGGCGTTGAAAGGACTCAACCGCAACAACGAAGCACTCCAGCAAGTGATGGTTTTTCTGAAAGAGGAGCGCGAAAAAACGAAGGATCATCCCGAAGTCTGGACCTACTGGCAACAGCGTGTCGGCAATGAAATCGGCAATGCGCTGTATCAGGAAGGCGATTATGTGAAAGCGCTGGAAGTCTATCTCACACTCGCAAAACTTGATCCGGCGCCCGCGTGGCAGTTGCCGGTGAATTATCAGGTCGGCATCACCTACGAAAAATTGTTGCAGCCCGCGAACGCCATCACCGCTTACCGCACCATCACCAACGCCACCCCGCAGCTCGGCACCAACGTGCCACCTGGACTCAAGGCGGTCGCAGAAATGGCGCAATGGCGGCTTAATTTTCTGCAGTTCCAAAACCGCGCCGAAGAATTCACCCGGCCACACAACCCCGGCGCCGCCACCAATTCCGATCCCAGCCTTTCCAAACAATGAACGCCCCTGCCCAATCCAATTTTTTTGTCGAGCTGGCCCGCGAGCTGCGTTCACATCTCGATATTTGCCACGAATGTCTCGCGCTATTCACAATGGAAAACCGACTGCTGCGTGGCGCTTCCGCCTGGCAGGCGGGCGAATATGACGACCAAAGAAAGCACTTGCTCCCGCGTTTGGATTCGGTCTTAATCAAATTACGCACCTGTCGCGATGCTTGGCAAAAAATGGTGCCAGCCGAACGCGACCGCTGCGGGGAAATCAAAAATTTGTTCCAGGAAATCCAAAACTTGCTTCCGCGCATCCTCATGCTTGACCGCGAAAACCAGCAGGAAATGCTGCGCCGCGGCCTGATTCCGCCGGCCCATCAGCCGCCGGCCGCCGCCCAACAGCCCAACTTTGTGGCCAGCCTCTACCGCCGCCACGCCACCGCCTAAACTATGTCCATCGAGAAAGTCATAGTCCTCGAAGACGACGCGATTGTCCGCGCCAACCTCGAAAACTTTCTCCGCCGCCAGAAGCTCGATGTCGTTACCGCGCCAACCATCGCCGCTGCGCGCGACGCGCTGGGGCGCGACAGCTTTGATTTGATTTTCATGGACATGCGGTTGCCCGATGGCGACAGCATCGAACTTCTCAAGGAATTGCAGACGCGCCCGCAACGCCCGCTCGCCGTGGTCATGACCGGCTTCGGCTCCGTCGAGTCCGCCGTCGAGTGCATGAAGAACGGTTCGTTTGATTATCTCATCAAACCGTTTTCCACCGAGCAGATCGAAGTCACGCTCCGCAAGGCGCAGGAATTTTCCCAGCTCGTCAAGGTCAACCATTTCTTGAGCCAGGAATCCGACGACGACGAACGCGAACTTATCGGCCGCAGTCCGTCCATGGAAAACCTCCGCCAGCTCATCCGCAAAGTTGCGCGCACGCAGGCCACCGTTTTGATCCACGGCGAAAGCGGCACCGGCAAGGAACTCGTCGCCCGCGCGCTCTACCGCGAAAGCCCGCGCGCCGAGGCCGCCTTCATCAAGGTGAACTGCGCAGCGGTCCCCGAAAATCTCATCGAAAGCGAATTCTTCGGCCACGAAAAAGGTGCCTTCACCGGCGCGATGACCAAGCGCGAAGGCCGCTTTGAACTCGCGCATACCGGCACGATTTTGCTGGATGAGATCAGTGAAATTTCACCGGCGGTGCAGGCCAAACTCCTGCGCGTATTGCAGGAACGCGAACTCGAACGCGTCGGCGGCAACCGCACCATCAAGGTGGACGTGCGCGTCATCGCCACCACCAACCGCGATTTGCAACAGAGCGTGGAGAAGAAAGAATTTCGTCAGGATTTATATTTCCGCCTGAACGTCGTGCCCGTCCACGTCCCGCCCCTGCGCGAACGGCGCGAAGACATTCCCGAACTGGCGGGCGAATTCATGCGCCGCTTTGCCCGCAAACACGGCGTCCATGTCAAAGGCTTCACCGAGGCCGCACTGCACACGTTGCGCCAGCATGACTGGCCCGGCAACGTCCGCGAACTCCAGAATGTCATCGAACGCGCCGTCATTTTGTGCGGCGAAAACGGGATGCTCGAACCCGAACACCTTGGCATGGCCGCCCCGCCCGAAAACAGCGGCGATGGCGGAGATTTTCTCTCCGGCTACAACGCCAGCGGCGGACTGCTGACGCTCGCGGAAATGGAAAAGCGACACATCCTCGCCGCCATGAACCATTGCGGCGGCAACCGCACCCACGCCGCCAAGGTGCTAAACATGAGCATCCGCACCCTTCGCAACAAGCTCCACGAAATCAACGGCACCACGCCCAAGTCCGAGGACGAAGCAGAAGTTGTCGAAGGTTGAATTTTTCTAGTTTCGCCTTCCCGTTTTCCAGCCGCCGGCTGACAAAAATTTCCTAGCAGTTCCGCCCTGACCGGAAACATTTGCCTGTCCGTGCCAAGGGCAGTGTAAATTCCCTTTGTTTTCTGCACTTTTTTCGCGTGGCATCATCGTTGCTTAGCAGGGCTTGGAAATATTTATGATTGAAGCCCTGTTTAACCAGCCCAACTACCTCGCCGCGAAAAAATCGCTCGATGCCGTGGCGCTGCGGCAGGAAGCCATCAACCATAACCTGAACAATCTGGAAACTCCCGGCTACCAGCGCGTGGATCTGGCGCCGGATTTTGAAAAGGAACTTTCCCGCGCCGCCTCGGCGAATGACAGCCGGGAAATCGCGTCGCTCAAGCCCACGCTCGCCGTGGATGCCACCGCCAGACCCGCCAGCAAGGACGGCAACACGGTGCACCTTGAAGATGAATTGATGAAGATGAACCAGAACGCGATGACGCACTCGCTGGAAACCCAGCTCGTCACCGGCGCACTCGCCAAGCTGCGCCTCGCCATCACCGGCCACAACTGATTTTTATGATCCAGGTCCTCACCGGCATCCAAAGCACCGCCGCCGCGCTCGACGCGGAGCACACGCGGCTCGATGTCATCTCGCAGAACATCGCCAACGCCCACACGACGCGCGATGTGGACGGCAAACCGTATCAACGCCGCGTGGTGATCTTTGAAAATGAATTGAACCAGGCGATGAACGGCGACAGCTCGGCGCTGCCCACGATGCATGTCGCCAAAATCGCGCGCGACGGCCGCGGACCGATAAAAGTTTATGAACCGGGCAACCCCGAGGCCGATGCCAAAGGCATGGTTTCATTGCCCAACATCAACATCCACGAGGAAATGGCCGACATGATTTCCGCCTCGCGCACGTTCGAGGCCAACCTCGCCGTCGTAAAAAACGCGCGCTCGATGGCCATGCAAACTCTGGCGATGGGACGGCATTAAAATATTTCCACTGAAAACTAATGTCACCGCTTTCTGGAATCAACGCCTACAACCCCGGCCTCATGCCGCGCCTCACCGCCGAGTGGCAGGGCTTGAAAATGTCCGCCGGCGATGTCACGCGCCTGAAACCCGGCGATCTACTTTCCCTCGACCCCGCCTGCGCCGCGCAAGTGCTCGTGCGGCTCGGTAACATCCCAAAATTTTTCGGACGCCCGGGCACCAGTGACGCCAAATGGGCCGTCCAACTCACCGCCGCAATTACCAAATGAACGCCACCCTAGAAAACCCGTCGAACCTCGACCTCGTCCTCGACGTGCCCGTCAGCCTCACCATCGAACTCGGCGGCTGCAAGCTGCCCATGCGCGAAGTCCTCGCGCTCAACATCGGTTCCGTCGTGCAGCTCGACAAGGCCGCCGACGCGCCGATTGAACTC
The DNA here is from genome assembly GCA_903827955.1 of uncultured Verrucomicrobia subdivision 3 bacterium. Lineage (GTDB taxonomy): Bacteria > Verrucomicrobiota > Verrucomicrobiia > Limisphaerales > UBA11358 > UBA11358. Next base: position 14,411 of record CAIKKJ010000062.1, on the reverse strand, counting down.
AACGTCAACGGCAAGCTCATCGCCCGCGGCGAAGTCGTGGTCATCGAAGACCGCTACGGCGTGAAGATCACCGAAGTCGTTGGCAGCACCGTTGCCACATGAACAAAGGTCAAAACATATTTTTAACCTTGCCCCAGCCCTCCGTTTTTATTTGTTTCCGGAGGTGTCCAACTGGGGCAAGGATTTTTTTGACGGCGGCAATTCTGGCTTGCGGCGGTGAAAATATTTTTGCCGACACGACCAATGTCGTCGCCCTCGCCCCGCCGTTGCCGGACGCCAGCGTTTCGCTGCTGCGCGTGATGGGTTCGCTCGCGCTCGTGCTCGGACTTTTTCTCGGCGGCGCCTGGCTTTTCAAAAACTGGCAGCGGCTTGCACAACCGCGCGGCCGGCAACCGAGGCTGAACATTTTGGAAACACGTTCGCTCGGTGCGCGCCAGGCGATTTGTGTTGTCGCTTACGACAAGCAACGTTTCCTCGTCGCCACTGCGCCGACAGGCATCAGCCTGTTGAGCCATCTGCCGGATGCCGAGGCGGGCGAGCCGGAAACGGGCTCAACCAACTCCGCGCCTCTGCCCTTCGCGCAAGCGCTGGCGCAGGTGCTCAAGAAAAAATGAAACGTATTTTTTCCATCGCCGCGCTGTTTTTTTTGCTCGCGGCCGCCGCGCACGCCCAGACCAACGCCGCGACCAGTATCGGGCCGCTTTCCATTTCACTCGGTCCGAACAACGGCGCGCCGGATGTGGATTCCGGCATCAAGATTCTTTTCACGATCACGCTGCTCTCCCTCGCGCCGTCCATTTTGCTGCTGATGACCTGTTTCACGCGCGTGGCTATCGTGCTTTCATTCGTGCGTTCGGCGCTGCAACTGCAAGGTGCGCCCGCCAACCAGATCATCATCGGGCTCTCGCTGTTCATCACTTACTTCGTCATGGCGCCGGTGTGGAACAACATCAGTCGCGACGCACTCACACCGTATCAGGCGAAACAAATCACCAGCCAGGTTGCGCTTGACCGCGCCAGCCACGAAATTTCCAGCTTCATGCTCAAGCAGACGCGGCCTAAAGATTTGGAGCTGTTCATCTCGATGGCCAAGTTGCCGCCGACCAAAGTCGAAGAACTGCCGCTGCGCGTGGTGATTCCTTCTTTCATCATCAGCGAACTGCGCACGGCGTTCCAGATGGGCTTTTTGATTTATGTCCCGTTCATCCTGATTGATATCGTCGTCGCCACCGTGCTGATGAGCATGGGTATGATGATGATGCCGCCGGCTACGCTCTCGACACCGCTCAAACTGCTGCTGTTCGTGCTGGTGGATGGCTGGACGCTCGTCGTGCAATCACTCGTGCGCAGTTTTGGAATGTGATTTATGAATCCCGAATTTGCCATTGATCTGCTGAAGAACATGATCACGCTGGCGCTGACTATTTCCGCGCCGATTTTGCTGACCGCGATGGTCATCGGCCTCGCCGTCAGTTTGTTTCAAGCCGTCACCACCATCCACGAACAGACGCTGGCGTTCGTCCCCAAGGCACTCGCCGTCATCGCCATCATGCTGCTGCTGCTGCCGTGGATCGTGCGGACGCTGATGGAGTTCACCGCCAGCGTGATCATGAAAATGCCGCAGATGGTGAACTAGCGGAAAATTGAAAGCTGACATTGAAACCGGAAATGAAAATACGCGCGCAGCTGGCAACCATTTCCCGTGACTCGTCCCCCGTCACTCGTCATCGGCGTTGAAATGGAAATCGATTTCTACAACTGGATGCTGGTGTTTGTCCGCGTCGGCGCGTTCCTGCTGGCCCTGCCGTTTTTTTCAGCGGTGAATTTTCCGGTGATGCTCCGGATCGCTTTGGCGGCGCTGACGGCCATGCTGATTTCACCGTTGCTGCCGGCGTTTCCTGTGGCGCATCTGAATTTGTTTTCGCTGATTGGATTAATGTTCCGCGAAACCACCATCGGCCTGCTGCTCGGTTTCATTGGGCGGCTGGCGTTTTACGCGGCGGACATCGCCGGCATGATCATCGCAAGCGAACTCGGTTTGTCGATGGGTCAGATTTTTGACCCGACGTCGCATCAGGCCGAGCAAGTGCCGGGACTGATTCTATCGCTGCTGGCGATCTTAACGATGCTCACGCTCGATCTGCACCACGGCCTGTTGCTCGGCTTTGCCCGGACCTTTGAAGTGCTGCCCATCGGCGGCGGACATTTGAGCCCGACGCTATTCGAACTTGTCGTCGGCCGCACCGCGCAAATTTTTTCCATCGCCCTGCAAATCGCCGCGCCGGTCATGGCGGGGTCGTTCGTCATCACGGTTTTTTTCGCCATCATGAGCCGCGCCGTGCCGCAGATGAACGTCTTCGCGGAAAGTTTCGGCGTCCGCATCGCGGGCGGACTCATTGTCTTTGGGTTCACGCTGAACATCGCGGCGCAATACATCGCCAATTATTTGCATCGGCTGCCGGATGATTTGTTGTCGTTCGGAAAAATTTTAAACGGAGGCTGACATGGCCGAGCAAACCGGGGAAAAAACAGAATTACCAACGCAGCGAAAGCTCGAGGAGGCCATTAAAAAAGGCCAGACGCCGCGCAGCGCGGAGGTGCAGACCGTTTTCGTGCTGCTCGGCGCGATTGCCGCGCTGACGTTCGGCGGGCGCGAATCCTGGCACTTGCTCGTCAATGCGATGATGCAATCGCTCGGGCATCTTCACGATACCCCGCTCTCGGCAAATTCGCTTCAGGCCTACGGCGTTACCGGGATTTTATTCGTGCTGAAGTGCGCCGGGCCGCTGGTCGTCGCCACCATGCTTGCCGGCCTGCTCGCGGGCACGGTGCAAAATCGTTTCCAGACCGCCTCCGACATCATCACGCCCGACTGGAACCGCATTAATCCCATCTCCGGTTTCCAGCGTCTTTTCTCCGCCCAATCACTCGTGCCCACGCTGATTGCGTTTGTGAAATTCTCCGTCGTCATCGGCCTGACCTACACGGAAATTCAAAAGATTTTGAACGACCCGATTTTCACCACGTCCGTGAGCGTCGGGCGGCTCGCGGAATTTCTTGGCTCGACCGCGATGGCGATTTTGCTGCGCGTCACGCTCGCGCTCGTCGTCATCGCCACCGCTGATTATGGCTACCAATTTTGGAAAACCGGCCGCGACCTGATGATGACGAAAGAGGAATTGAAGGAAGAAGCCAAGAGCACCGAAGGCAATCCACAGATGAAAGCCGCGCGTCGCCGCCGCCGCAAAGTCAGCAAGGCCAAGGAACTCGCCGAAGTTGCCAAGGCCGATGTCATCGTGACGAATCCCACGCGCATCGCCATCGCCTTGCGCTACGACCGCAAGACCATGAAAGCACCGAAAGTCGTGGCGAAAGGAATCCGTCTCAACGCGCAAAAAATCCGCGAGATCGCCGCAAGGCACCAAGTGCCGATGATGGAAAACAAACCGCTCGCGCGCCTACTCTTCAAGCACGCCCGCGTCGGCAGCGAAGTGCCCGCCCATCTTTACGCCGCCGTCGCCGAAGTGCTCGCGTGGGTTTATCGCATCAACCGCTATCGCTATTTCTCCGAACGCAATCAGGCGTAAATCATTCGTTGATAAAACCCACCTGCCCGCGTTCCACCCAGCCCGTCGCCATTGGCGTGCGGATGAAAAAATAATTTCCGCGCGACTTCAGCCGGCGCACCGGCTCGCCCGGCGACAATGCGGAAAGCAGTTCGCTTCCGCTCGTCGGCGTCATCCGCAGCGCAACATTTTTCCGCACCACAAACCCGATGTCCGTGCGGCTCACCACGCCCAAGTTTGCCGTCAGGCTGAAAAGAAAAATGCACAAGCCAAACGCCGCGAGCGTCTGCTGCCCGCCGGATTTTTTCCAGCGCAGCACACGCGGCAGCACCAGCGAGCCTACCGCCAGCCACAGTCCGGCGCCCGCCAGCCAGACCCACGCGTTCGGCGGCAGCCATGTAGAGGCGGATTCAAACCACCGCAGTTCCGGTGCGTCCACCTGTGCCACTGTCCGCGCGAATTTCAGATTCTGTATCGCCCGCGCATCGGACGGATCAATCCATTGCGCCTGCTCCCAGGCCAGGATTGCCACGCCCGCGTGGCCGCACTGCCATTCGGCGATACCCAGATTCACCAGCGCGCCGGACGAGGGCCGCTGCTGGATGGATCTTTGAAAATCCGCCGCCGCCGTTGGAAAATCACCCGCGCGAATCGCGCCGGTTCCGGGCGTGAACAAATCTTCCGCCAACGCGCGGTCCTGACCACCAGAATCCATCATCAAAATCAGCAGAAGAAAAATCCGTCTCATAATTTCTCCTCCAACGTTTGCAATGTCGCCGCCACGTCCGCACGCAGGGACATCAAATCCGCCGTCGATTGCGGCGATCGGGAAAACTGTGCATCCGCGGCCGCAAAAATTTTCCGCACCGCCACACCCTCGCGGCCGCCTTGCTGCCGTTCATCGAGCAGCGACAACACATCGCCGCCCACCATCGCCCGCGCCGCCGCTGGAAAATGTGGCGCCACGGCAATCCGCATCGCCGTGGCTGCGTGCATCACAAATTTTTCCAGATCGCCCGCCGCGATGGCCGCCTGCAATTTCTTCTTTTCAATGCATAAATCCCGCAACGCCTTTCGCCGCCGGACAATTTCCGGGTGCGCCTCCAAAAATCGCCGCCGCTCGTCCCAGCGCCACAACACGATGAAGCCGAGCACCGGCACGATTTGCAACACCACAAACCAGCCCTGTTTTTGCAAGGGTTTCAAGCTGGCCATGGATTTCCCCGGCGCTTCCGCGAGCGCGCTCAGTTTGAGTGGTGCCAGATTTTTTTCATCGGCATTCCACGCGGCCAACTGCACCGGCAACCCGTCGTTCATGACGGTCACCGGCAACGCGGGAATCGTCAGGTCGTAATAAGTCTTCACCACCGGGTCAAAGGCGCAAAACGGAATCGCCGGTGTGTTCGTGGCCTCGTCCGTGAGCGGAATGAGCGTGAACAAATTTTGGCCCGGCTTGCCCGCGATGATCTGCCATTCGCGCGAACGCGGCGCGGACGGCGGCACGAGGCGCACCAGGTTGGTCCCAGCATTGAAGTTGAATTTCAACCGCAGCGGCTCGCCCACGCGGACGCGGTTGGTTGAAAGCAGCGGCTTGTCCGTGATAAATTTCCCCATCGCGCCGGTGAAGCCTGGCAATTCGCCATCCGTCGGCAACGGCCGCACGTTCAATTGCAGCGGCGCGGAGAACAGCAGGATATATTTTGGCGGCCCGCCGGGGATTGTCACCTGCCCGCTGATGACAATCGGCCCGCCAAAGTCACGACCGGCGGTGAATGCTTGCGCGGAAATATTCATCGGCCCGGCGGTCAGCGGCGTCATCACCACTTCGTGGACATACGCCGGCCGCGACTGGCCGCCGTGACTGATGTTTTCGATGCTTGCGCGCGTTGCAAATTTATCGGTCATGAAACCGCTGCCGTTGAATTGAACATCGCGCAAAGCCTCAATCTGGTTGCCCGCCGCCGCCGGCAGCAGCGCGCGCACCCGGAACGGCTGGCCGAAAAATAGATTCGTCTCCGAAACCTCCAGCAGCAATCGCCGCGCCGGCGGACCGGCGTTGGTTTCCACCACGTCCAGGCTTGCCGCCGGGATTTCCACGCGCTGCTCGCCCGCTGTCACGACAAAATTGGAAACCGTGAAATGTCCTGTCACCGATGTTGTGACTTCATAGGCGAACGCGGTCAGCGGGCGGAATCTGCTTCCGTCCAACCGGGTGACCTCGCCACGCGCCGCCGCACCGAAGTTTAATTCCGCCGGCGCAGAAATTTCCGCCGGCCATTCGATGGAATTTTGCGTGGCGCCTACGGACACGTGGTAAAAAGTTTTTTCCCCCGCCCGCACCACCGGCGGATCAAATTCCGCCGTCGCTGTCGCCGGCGAGGACACATCCACCAACGGCTGCGCAACCTGCAACTGCGCCAGTGCCGCCGCGGGAATTTGCGGCGGTGCCTGTGCACACACAAACAGCGGTGCAAGCAGCTGCAAAGAATATATGAAGCGCAATAATTTCATCTCACCAGTTACGTCCGTTCTTCTCCTTTGGCGGCGACCCTTCCTTGTCCGCCACCATCGGCAGCCGCCGGCTGCCGTCCACGGAAATTCCATCGAGCATCTGCCCCGCCTGATCCGGCGATAGCGGCGCCTGCATCTGGTCGCCATCACGCCCCGCACCTTCTTCCTTGCCGGCGAGCGATTCCGGCTTCACGCCGTCCTGACCGCTGCCGTCGTCTTTGTCCTCGTCATCCTCACCTTTGCCGCCGGGCGGCGCGTCCGGCGCGGGCAACTGGCCCTTGAGCTTGCTCAACATGTTATCAAGCTGCTGTTTTTGCCCAGCCATCTGCGCGGCCATCTGCTGCATCTGGCGCAGTTCGTCCACCAGCTTCGCGATATTTTTTTCCACCACCTCGACGTTGTGAAGTGCGTTCGTGTCCGCCGGATTTAATTCTGCCGCCCCCTTGAAGTCATCGGCTGCGCGCTGCCATTTGCTCAAAGTTTTGCCGTAAGTTTCCATGGCAGTCTTCACAGCCTTTTCCGCCGCGCGCAATTCCCGGCGCGCGCCGCGGCCTTCGAGATAGGCGGCGACCATTTTGTCCACCTGATTTTCCGCCAGCGAAGTTTCACCCGCGCGAATCGCATCATCTCCTGCCGCCAGCGCCGCGTTGCCTCGGGCGGAAATCTTCTGCGCGTCCGGTCCTTTCTTCAAAATCTCCGCGCCGTCCGCAAACCGCGTGTGGCCAAGGTTGAAGAGCACGAGCGGCTGCACGCGCTCATCCTGTGCGGCGAGCGATGACTGGAACATTTTTTCCGCGTCGGAGAATTTTTTTGCGGCGAGCGCCCTCGTTCCGGCGTTGAAAAAATCCCGTGCCGTCACCGGAACCGGTGCGTTGGTGTCCTGCGCCGCCCCGATGCGGCCATCGCCCATCACAACGATGAGCACGCACAAAATCAAATTGGGCAGAAACGGTTTCACGTCGTAGAAATCTTCCTTTTGCGCGTGCCGATGAGCGGTTCTGCCGCCAGCAGCAAAACAAAAACTGCCAGCGGCACATAAAACCGGTCCATGCCGCGCTTGGCCGACTGGCGGGCGCTGCTGGCCGCATCGAGCGCGTGCATCGCGGACTTCACCTGCAGCAAGCCGTCGCCCAGCCGACCGAGCGGAAAATAACTGCCGCCCGTCGCCTGCGCGATTTCCTGAAGCGTTTTTTCATCCAGCTGGCTCCGGACAAGCTCACCTTTTGCATCGTGCAACAACTCCATTTGTCCGGCCGCGTTCAAGGTTTGAATTTCTTTTCCCGCCGGCGTGCCCACACCTATCGTGAACACCACCACGCCGTTGGTCGCCAGTCGTTTCGCGGCGACGATGCCGGATTTTTCCAGGTCTTCGCCGTCGGTCACGAGCACGACCATTTTGCGCCGCGCATTTTTGTCCATCGCGCGGTTCGCCTCGTTCAACGCCCGGCCGATGTCCGTGCCAGGAATCGGAATCGCTTTTTCATCCAGGCTCATCAGCGTTTCTTCAAACGCACCCGCGTCGAACGTCAGCGGGCATTGCAGAAACGCGCTGCCCGCAAAGGCCACCAGACCCACCCGGCCATGGCTTTCCCGCTTCACGAAATCCAGCAGCGCAAACTTTGCGCGCTGCATCCGGTTCGGCAAAACATCGCTCGTCGTCATGCTCAACGAACAGTCCAGCACGAACACGATATCTTCGCCGACAAAAGCGTTGCCGTTTTCCACGCTGCCCCATTGCGGACGCGCCAACGCCAGCCCGGCGAAAATCAAACCGAGCAGCAATAACATTTCCTTGCCCCGCCGCCGCGCCGGACTGTGCGAAGCCGTAAGTTGCCCGACGAATTGCGGCGATGCCATCTGCGCCAGTTGTTCGCGTCGTTTCTGTGCTGCGCGCCCATGCAGCCACGCCAGCATCACCGGCGCGACCGCCGCCAGCCACAGCCAGCGCGGTTCGGCAAAATGAAAATCAGCAAAGTTCATGGCACGCGGCGAAATCTCGTGTTCGCCAAAATCAATTCCAACGACAGCAAGCCGAGCGCCGCCAGTAGCGGCCAGTGAAATAGCGGTTCATAGGTCGCGAACCGGCGCTGCTTCACCTCGGATTTTTCCAGGCGGTCAATCTGGTTGTAAATGCTCTGCAACTCGCGCGCATTCGTCGCGCGAAAAAAATGGCCGCCGGACAAATCCGCCATCTTGCCCAACACGGAATAATTCGCCGGCTGCAGCAGCAGCGTGGGGATGATGTTACCAGTCGCATCCAGCCGGAGCGTGCCCGTCGCCGGATCAAACGCGGGCAGATTGCACGGCTGCTCGATGCCGATGCCGATGGTGTAAATTTTCACACCCAGCGCCGCCGCAAGTTGCGCCGCCGGCAGCGGATCAATCTTGCCCATGTTGTTGTCGCCATCCGTCAGCAGAATCACAATGCGGCTTTTGCTGTTCGGCACCGCCTTCAATCTTTTGGCCGCCACCACCACGGCGTCGCCGATGGCCGTGCCGAGCTCGCCGATGATGCCGATGTGTAGGCGCTCGATGTTTTCATCCAGCCAGGCGTGGTTCAGCGTCAGCGGACTCGCCAGATACGGCGCGCCCGAAAATGCCACGAGACCGATGCGGTCATCGGAACGTTTCGCCACAAAATCTTTCAGCACGCCGGACGCGGCGGCGAAGCGCGTGAGTTTTTCCGCCGGGCGGCCCATGTCAATTGCCATCATGGACCACGACAGATCCAGGACGAGCATGATGTCAATGCCCGGCGTCTCGGTCTCGACGTGATAATCCGCCAGCCTCGGCCCCGCCAGCGCAATGATGCCGAGCGCCACGACGAGCAGGCGGAGAAAAAATAAAAATCGTCCCGCCGCCGAACGCGCCTTGGCCCCCGCTTCGCGCGCAATCTCCGCGCTGGAAAATATCAGCGCCGAGAGCTTGCCAACTTTTCCACGAAACAACGCATACACGGGCAGCAGGCCAAGCAGCGCCAGTAGCCAGGGAAATTGGAATTCAAATTCGCCGGTCATTTGGCAGTGGCACAAGCATCTTGCCTGTGAGTTTCCTTTTCTATCCGCGCCACAATTTCCAATGCCCGACTAACGGCGTTGACCGGAGCGGTTCCGCCCGCCGGAGAAAATTTCCGCACGTCGCACTCGCGGAGAAAACCGGAAACCTCACCCGCCAGTTCGCTGCCGATCTGCGGGCTGACTTCGATGGCGGCGCAGAATTCCGCCGTTGTCAGTTCGCCGTTCGACAGACTGAATGTCTCGCTCACATAACGGCGTAAAATTTGCGACACGCCGCTCAGGACATTTCCGTCCTCGGGGCGGTCTTGCAATCTGGCCAATGCCTCCTGCGCCACCATTTCCGGCGGCAAAATCTTTGGGCTTTCCGGACGGAGCATCGTTTTTATGAACAGAAAGACAAACGCAAAAAAGGCAAAACCAGCAATGATGATGGTCGCTTGATGTTGCTCCCAAAAAGTCAGCGGCAGTTCGCCGTAAGCTGGGACAAGCAAAGGCAAATCATTCGTCTCCGCAGCGACGACGGCGAACGGCAGAAACAAAAAGCTGGCGAGGTAACGATTCATCCGCGCCGCCGCCCCCGGCGGATTTCAAAAAACCGTTGCAGCACCGGCGCAAACGGTTCGGTGGTTTGCAAACGCAACGTGTCCACGCCGGTGCGGATGAGTGCGCGATCCAGTTCCGCCAATCGCTCGGCATTCACCGCGGAAAATTTCTGGCGCACGCCACTGCGGGCGGAATCCAACTCCAGCAATTCGCCCGTTTCGGCATCTTCAATCGTGACGAGTCCGGCGTCGGGCAATTCGCTTTCGCGCGGATCGTGCAAGTGCAGGCAAACGACATCGTGGCGAGTATTCGTGAGACCGAGTTCTTGGATGACGTCGCGCCCCCTCATCCCGTCCTTCTCCCCCGCTGGGGGAGAAGGTGGCCGAAGGTCGGTTGAGGGGGATGCCCCGCTGTGTAGGAAGTCCGTCAGCAGAAAAATAATCGCGCGGCGGTTCAGAACGTGATTTAAAAAAACCAGCGCGCGCGAAATGTCCGTGGCGCGCTTCTTCGGTTGGAACATCAGCATCTCGCGAACAAGTCTAAGAATGTGCCGACGCCCTTTGCGCGGCGGAACGAATAATTCCACTTCATCTGAGAACAACAGCAGCGCAACCTTGTCGCCGTTTTTGGCGGCGGACATGGCGAGCGTGGCGGCGATTTCAGCAGCAAATTCGCGCTTGGTGCGATAAGCCGAACCGAAGCTGGACGACGCGGAAACGTCCACGGCGAGGACGGCGGTGAGTTCGCGTTCCTCGCGGAAGCGTTTCACGAACGGACGGCCGAGGCGATGCGTCACGTTCCAGTCAATATCGCGCACGTCGTCGCCGAACATGTATTCGCGGAGTTCCTCAAAATCCATGCCGCGCCCCTTGAAGCCGCTCAAATACGCGCCACCCATCGTGTCGTTCACGAGACGGTTCGTGCGGACTTCCACGCGGCGGACGGATTCAAGGAGTTCGGTGACGGTCATGGCGCGCTCGGCAATCAAGATTCCGGCGGCGGGTTGGCAGTCAGATAAGTTTCCAAATGCGCAATTAGCGGCGGCAAATCACGCTGGATGGTGTCCCAAACCACATTCAAATCCACGTCGTCATAGTCATGGATGAGAATGTTTCGCATCGCCGTGAGCAGCCGCCACGGAATTTCTGGAAACAGGCTGCGGCCCTCAGTAGACAGCCGGCGGGCGGCTTCGCCAATGATTTCAAACTTGCGATTCACCGCCTCGTATTTTTCCTCGTTCGCCTTGAAAGCCTCCAAAGAAACCCCGCCGGTAAAACGCTGGATGGCCTTGGCCGCTTCCAGGATGTCGGCCAAGTAAGCGTTATCCTTCCGCATAAATTTGGGTCGCGGTGGTGAGGATGGAATGTTTGCGATAACGGTTGCGGCTGCTCTCGATGGCACGGCGGCTCACCAAGTCCACCGACCGGCCAAACAGTTCCGCCAGTTTCTCCTGCATCTCCGCCCAGTCCAGCAAGGTCGGATGCGCGTCCGCCCGCAAGGTCGCCAGCAAGTCCACATCGCTTTCATCCCGAAAATCGTCCCGCAAAGCCGAGCCGAACAATTCCAGCCGGGCGATGCCGCGCTCGCGGCAGAACCGGCCCAGCCGTTCAGGATTGAAATTCAGCTTCACGGTGATGATTTAACATTTTGAACCATCCCTGTCAAAGGATGCGCTTCCGCGCAGCCGCTCAAATACGCGCCGCCCATCGTGTCGTTTACGAGACGGTTCGTGCGGACTTCGACGCGGCGGACGGATTCAAGCAGTTCGGTGACGGTCATGGAAAATGATTTTTTCTGCGCGATTAAAAAGCCGGCGTTGAAAGCTGCTAACATCCGGCGTCCTTCTGGAAAAGAATTATCCGGTTTGTATTGGTGCCCTTTTTAAGATTGTCAACGCCCCAGCAATTTGAGGTTTTCGTAAAAATCTGGTCGTTGATCAAAACAAGGACGGGGCGAAGTCCGGCTTTCAAGCCGATTTTTAGCACGGAGGTTTCAAGTTTAATTTTGCCATTCCGCACCTCGCCAACTTCGAAAGCCACCCGGCCTCCGGGTTTTAGAACGCGATGGATTTCAGAAAGGACGTTCATCATTCCAGTCTCCCAATCCCTTAGACTTTTAATCTGCCAAAGCGCGAGCTTTGAAATATCAATGTCGCAAAACCAAGCGCGCAACCAATTGTCCTGTTCATAATCCACGACATCAAGAAAGGGCGGCGAGGTGACGACCAGCGCAATCGAGTCGGACGAGATTTTAGGCGTCTGGTCGGCACTTCCGGTCACCAGAAACGAATCCTCGGCGCTGACGGACAGTTGATGCCGCTGCGGCTCATCAAGGTCGGCTAGCAATTGCCGGCTCTTTCGCAAAATCAACGCGGGCACATGACGCCGTTCAGGTATTTGGCTGCGCTTCTCATTGATTTTGATTTGCGATTCTAAAGACACGGCCTGATTTGGCGGCAAGGTGTAAACCGAGAAAAATCCTGGCGAATGCCCCGTGAGCCGATTGGTTGCAACCATCCAAATCCAATAATCAACATCGTCGAGTGCGCCTTTGTTTTTTTTGCCCAACAAATATTTTTTCAGCGCACAAATCTCGCGGAGGGTTTCTGGATGAAAAAAAACCAAAAGTTTTTCCGGCCATTCATCCGCACCCGTGAAATTAATTTTTTCGAGCCGGGCTTCGATTTCAGAAAGGCTTGGTGGATTTAGTCTTGGTTGAACAAAAATCTGGCTAAGTGGATTGATGTCGCAACCGTATGGCGTGCGACCAAGCAGCGCCGCCTCGATAAGGGTCGTGCCGCGCCCCATGAATGGATCGTAAACGACATCGCCTGGACGGGTCAGCCGCTCAATGAAAAAACGCGGAAGCTGGGGCTTGAAACAAGCACGATACGAAACTTCGTGCAGACTGGAGGCTTGCCGTTGTTTCGCTGTCCAAAACTCATTGATGAAGACAGGAACTTTTCCAAAACCATCTACCGATAAAAATTCTTTGATTGTCTGTTTTCCAAATTCATCAAACCCAGCAAGCTCTTGCTCCAAAACGTCAGAGTCCGTCAGCTCAAAAGCAGATTGAGCTGAAGCCGGAAGCCGCAGTTCTTGAACAACACTCATCAGACAGACTCTAGGAGTTTTAATGCAGTGGCGCGAGAAATCTTCGTGCCTGCGCCCAGCTTTCCACCGCGATACCAATTCTCCACCGTCGACTTTGGCAAAATCCAAAAAGGCACATTGGGAAATGATTCAACATCGGAAACGATGTAGCCCTCGATTTCTTTGAGCTTCGCCAGAAATCCAGACTCATCGAAGGAGCGTCCAGAACCCACCATGTAGCTTGGGCAAAAATAAATCCCGCCTTTGGTGATGCTGCGGACTTCCCACTTGCGGCCATCGGAATCCAGCAAATCAAATCCTGCGCCTTCGCTCTGCGCCAGTTTTCCCTTTACGACTTCATAAGCCAGCCGCCGTTCCAAAAGGAAGCTAACTCGCCTGCCGTCCGTAAAATATTCACGCACATCGTCGGGCCCAATTCTTAGCGCGTTGGAAATCTCATTGATGTTCCAAGACAAAAGTCCGTTGGGTTTTACGCTCATAAAATTGTGCAGAAAGTAAGAGTTGTTTCCCTTACGGCACCGGCACGGCATTAAAAACTTTCTTGATGATCACATCCGTCGTCACCGCCTGCGCCTCGGCTTCGTAGGTCAGGATGATGCGGTGGCGCAGCACGTCGGGGCCGATGCTTTTCACGTCCTCGGGAATCACATAGTCGCGGCCTTGCAGCAGCGCCCACGCCTTGGCGGCAAGCGTCAGGAAAATCGTCGCGCGCGGCGACGCGCCGAACTGGATGAAATGTTTTATGTCCAATTTGAAATCCTGCGGCTTGCGCGTGGCAAACACAATTTTCACGATGTAATCGCGGATCTTGTCGTCCACATGGATCTGATCCACGAGCTTGCGCGTCGCGAGAATTTCCTCAAGCGAGACGACGGGTTTCACCGGCTGCTCCGGACTGGTGAACGCCATGCGGTCGAGAATTTTCCGTTCATCGGCTTCGTTCGGGTAATCCAAAATCACCTTGAACATGAAGCGGTCCACCTGCGCTTCGGGCAATGGGTAGGTGCCTTCCTGGTCAATCGGATTTTCCGTGGCGAGCACGAGGAACGGCGACGGCAGCTTCATCGTTTCGCCGCCAAGCGTGACCTGCCGCTCCTGCATGGCTTCGAGCAGCGCGCTTTGCACCTTGGCCGGCGCGCGGTTGATTTCGTCCGCGAGAACAAAGTTGGCGAAGATCGGCCCGCGCGTGACGTGGTATTTGGAATCCTGCGGATTGTAAATCAGCGTGCCGAGAATATCCGCCGGCAGCAAATCAGGCGTGAACTGGATGCGATTGAACTTCGCCTGCACGGCGGTGGCAAGCGTGCGCACGGAAAGCGTCTTGGCGAGGCCGGGCACGCCTTCGAGCAGCACATGGCCGTTGGCAAGGAGACCGACGAGGAGCCGGTCCACGAGAGCTTCCTGGCCGACGATAACGTGGGCGATTTCAGCGCGGAGTTTGACGATCCAGGCGTTCGTCTGCGCGACTTGTTCTTTCAACGATGAATTCATGCGGCGAGAATTTAAGTCGCAGACCGAAACGACTCAAGCGCAGGTTGGAAAAACCTTGAACCGCGCCAACATCGTTGCGGCGCGAAAAGACGAGCGAAAATCAAACTCCACCAAAACGGCGATGGCGCTTGGCGTATTCCTCCAGCGCGGCGAAAAATTGCGGCTTCTTG
>CAIKKJ010000061.1 GCA_903827955.1 uncultured Verrucomicrobia subdivision 3 bacterium | reverse complement strand
TCGCGAAGAACTCGGCGTGGAAATTTCCGTCGGTGAGCTGTTTGAGGAAATCCGCCACGACTACCCGGAGAAATCCGTCCACTTGAAATTTTATCGCTGCACTCTTCTTTCTGGCGACCCGCAGCCGCTGGATTGCGCCGCTGTGCGGTGGATAAAAAAAACGCGGCTGGCCGATTTTGAATTCCCCGCCGCCGACGCGCAGTTGCTGGAAAAATTAAAAAGTCCGTCCGGTGCGTGGGGTTAAATTTTATGACATACGCGTGGTAGCAACCGTTTTTGAACTTTCACCCGTGAAAAATTTTTCTAAACTTGGCGCATGAATGTTTTTGTCACTGGCGGGGCGGGCTACATCGGATCGGTTTGCACGGAAGAACTTCTCAATGCCGGGCATCAGGTCACGGTTTATGACAACCTCACGGAAGGACATCGCTCCGCCGTTGACCCGCGCGCGAAATTTATTTTCGCCAAGCCGGAAGAGGAGGGGAACATCCTTGCCGCTGTCAAGTCGGTGATGCCGGATGCGATTCTGCACTTCGCCGCGTTCGCCCTCGTCGGCGAGTCCATGACGAATCCCAAAAAGTATTTCCACAACAACTTCGTCAACGCCCTCAAGCTCGCCGATGCCGCCGTGGAATGTGGCGTGAAAAAATTCGTCTTCAGCTCCACGTGTGCCACCTACGGCCCGCCGGATAAAATTCCGATGACAGAAGATTTGCCGCAGCGCCCGATCAATCCCTACGGCGAGAGTAAACTGATGTTCGAGAAAGCGCTCATCTGGTATCAGCAGATTTACGGGCTGGAGTTCGTGGCTTTCCGTTATTTCAACGCCGCCGGTGCGAGCGAAAAATTTGGCGAACATCATCGCATCGAATCGCATTTGATTCCGAACGTGCTGTTCGTGGCGCAAGGCCGAAAGTCGCATCTGGAAATTTTCGGCACGGATTATCCTACGCCGGACGGAACGTGCATCCGTGATTACATTCACATCAAAGATTTGGCACAAGCGCATATCCTCGGCCTGCAACCGGGCAAGAGCGGCTTCTTCAACCTTGGTAACGGGGACGGTTACTCCGTGAAGGAAGTCATCTCGACGTGCGAAAAAATCACCGGCAAAAAAATCACGGTGATTGAAAAGCCTCGTCGCGCGGGCGATCCGCCGCGACTCATCGCCGCCGCGCACAAGGCACACACCGAACTTGGTTGGCAGCCGCAGTATCCCAAGCTGGAAGACATCGTGAAAACCGCGTGGGCATGGCATCTGAAAAATCCGACGGGCTACGCGGATTAAAACGGAACGCGGAGCATTGCTCCGCAAGTTTTGGCTGGCGTGTTCGCGCGGAGCAATGCTTCGCACTCCGGCTACCGAAACTTTACAAATACTTGCGCCTGTAGGGTCTTGTGCTAGTGTGCCGTCGCTTTGCAGTGCCAAAATAAAACTTGGTTTCAATGGAGCAAGCTGCCGCTCGGCAGTTTGCTGATTGCTTTAGTTCTCCTGCTGAACCTGCTGGCCGCGTCGCCGAAACTCCACGAATTATTCCACGCGGACGCCAGCAAATCCCAGCATCATTGCGCCGTCACGCTATTCGCGCACGGCCAGGTGGAGGCGGCGGATGTCGCCGTGGTCGCGAATGTCCCGTCCGCTGTTTTTGAATTTTTTCCGTCCGCTCCCGCTTCCGTCTCCCGCACCGTCGCGGAAAATCTTCCGCCCGGTCGCGCCCCGCCGTCGGCTTCCTGCAATTCCTGATTGAGTTCGCTGGTCTAATTTCAGACCGGTTATTCCCTTGGTTTAACTGAAAATAATTTTGCATTCCGCGTGGGCGGATGCTTGGAAAGGATTGTATGAAAGTTTTTAAGAAATTTGGTCTGGCAGTTTTGGTCCTCGCGTTGACAGCGGGCGCAACGAGCGTCCGCGCGCAGGCGACCAATGAAATCGGGCAATTGCAACGGCAGTTGCTCCAGATGCAGGAAAATTTTGACCGCGTGCAGCGTGAGCAGAAGGCGCAGATTGACGCGCTCACGCAAAAGCTGGAGGCGTTCACCAAGGCACAGTCGGCAGCGGAGGAAAAGCAAAAGTTGCAAATGCAGCTTGCCGCCGAAATGTCCGCCGATGCGACGAACGCGCCCGCCATGCCGGAAAAAAAACCGTGGTCGCCCGCCGACACCTTCACCGTGGCGCGCGCCGGTTCCGCCTACATGAACATGAGCTTCGATGGCATGATGGCCGTCGGCGGCTCCACGAAATCCGCGCCGTCGCAGTTTCTCCAGCTCGGCGATCACGACCCGCAGAAAAATGGCTTCTCACTTCGCAACGCCGAGATTGCGCTCGATGGCGCGGTGGATCCGTATTTCAAAGGCTTCGCCAACATCGTGCTGAAGCTCGATAACAACAACGAGACGAGCATCGAACTGGAAGAAGCGTATCTGCAATCCACGACGCTGCCCGCAAATTTGCAAGTGAAGGCCGGGCAATTCTTCGCCAACTTCGGCCGCCAAAATTCGCAGCATCCGCACACCTGGGCGTTTGTGGATCAGCCGATTGTTTTAGGCCGCGCGTTTGGGCCGGATGGTTTGCGGAGCATCGCCGCGCAAGTGTCGTGGCTCGTGCCGACGCCATTTTACACCGAGGCATTTCTCAGCGTGCTTGATGGACAGGGCAGCACGTCGTTCAGTTTCCGCAATCCCGGCGAGCCGGACACACTCGGCGTGAATCGCTTTTACGGTCGCGCGACGACGAGCCGTTCGCTGGAAGGTGCGGGCGACTTGGTGTTCGTTCCGCGTCTGGCGTCGTCGTTTGAATTAACCGATGAACAAACGTTCGTGCTCGGCGCCTCGGCGGCGTTCGGCCCGAACGACACCGGCGCCGATGCGCGCACGGAAATCTACGGCGTGGATGCGTATTGGAAATGGAAACCGGCGGACGCGGATGCGGGTTTTCCGTTCGTCTCGTGGCAGACGGAATTGTTGTATCGCCGTTTCAGCGCGGCGGCCGACCCGACGGCGCTGCCGGTTTTGCGCGCGGAAAATCTGACGGACTGGGGCGGTTACTCGCAAGTGCTGTGGGGCTTCAAACCGCGCTGGGTTACCGGCCTGCGCGGCGAATACGCCACGGGCAATTCCGCCGCCAACGACGCGGGCGATCCGTATCGCGGCGAGCGTTATCGCTTTTCGCCGGCGCTGACTTTTTTTCCGAGCGAGTTTTCCAAAATCCGGCTGCAATATAACTACGACCACGGCGCGCAGTTTGGGGATGCACATTCCATCTGGCTGCAACTGGAATTCATGCTGGGCGCACACGGGGCGCATAAATTTTAATTTTTTAGCCACGGATTAACACAGATGAAACACAGATTATGAAAAATAAAATTCTTACATTTTTAGGCGCGTTGCTTTTCGCGGCAAGCGCGCAGGCGAAACTGAATGTCGTTGCCACCACGTCTGACCTCGCGGCCATCGCGAAAGAAATTGGCGGTGATAAAATCACGCTCGCCACGCTGGCGAAGCCCACGGAAGACCCGCACTTCGTGGACGCGAAGCCGAGCTTCATCTCGAAGCTGAACCGCGCCGACATGGTCATCGAAGGCGGCGCGGAACTAGAAATTGGCTGGCTGCCGGCGTTGCTTGACCAATCGCGCAACGAAAAAATCGTGGCGGGCGCGCCCGGCCATGTGAACTGCGCGCAGGGCGTGCCGTTGCTGGATGTGCCGGCGACGCTCGACCGTTCGCGCGGCGACATTCACGCGGCGGGCAATCCGCATTTCGTCATCAGCCCGTCCAACGGAAAAATCATCGCCCAAACCATCGCGGCGGCGCTCGCGGAAAATGATCCGGCAAACGCCGATGCGTATCGCGCGAACCTGAAAAAGTTTCTCGCCGCACTGGACGCGAAGCTGGCCGAGTGGCGGCAGAAGCTCGCGCCGTTCAAGGGCCGCAGCGTCGTGGCGTATCACGATTCTTGGCCGTATTTCGCACGGGAGTTCGGGCTGAAGATTGAGTTGTTCCTCGAACCGAAGCCGGGCATTCCGCCGACGCCGTCACACCTTGCCGAGGTCATCACCAAGATGAAGGCGGAACAGGTGAACGTCATCATCGTGGACGCGTATCTGAATCATCGCACGGCGGAAACCGTGGCGCGCGAAACCGGCGCGACGGTTGTGCCGGTGACGCAATTTCCCGGCGGACTGAAAGGCACGGACGGCGGCTATATTGAGTTGATTGATTCGCTGGTCAACTCGCTGGCGGCGGCTTTGGCGGAGAAAAAATAATTGTTATGGCTGAAATTTTTACCGTGATGAAGTGGCCGCTGATTGCGTGCCTGTTGCTGCCGGGAATTCTGGTTTATCTCGGCCTGCATATTGTGCGGCGCGAAGTAATTTTTGTGGACCTTGCGCTCGCGCAGGTGGCGTCGCTTGGCGCGTGCGTGAGTTTGCTGCTCGGCCACGAGGCGGCGGACACGCAGACTTACATCTGGTCGGTGGGCTTCACGCTCGTGGGCGCGGCGATTTTTGCGCTGACGCGGATGCGAAATCATTCGCGCGTGCCGCAGGAGGCGTTGATTGGAATCATCTACGTCGTGGCGGCGGCCACGGGAATTTTGCTGTTGAGCCGCACGGCGGAAGGTAACGAAGAATTGCGTCGCACGCTCATCGGTGACGTGCTGCTGGTCAGCCCGAAAGAAGTGCTGAAAACATTTGGCATCTATCTCACCATCGGTGCGGTGCATTTTATTTTTCGGAAAAAATTCATGATGATTTCGTTTGAGCCGGAACGCGCGGAGGCGGAAGGCATGGCGGTGCGCTGGTGGGATTTCATTTTTTACGCGCTGTTCGGCCTGGTCGTCACGAGCTTTGTGCAAATCGGCGGCGTGCTGCTGGTGTTTTCGTATCTCATCGTGCCGGCGGTGTGCGCGAATCTGCTGGTCACGCGCATCGCCGCGCTGCTGGCGCTGGGGTGGGGCATCGCGACGGCGGCGGGCGTGCTGGGATTGTATGCGGCGTATCGTTTTGATTTGCCAACGGGCGCGGCCATCATCTGTGTGCTGGGTGCGATGCTGCTCCTGTGCGGCTTGTTGGTGATGCTCAAACCAAAGCCAAAAAACGGAAATTAAAACGAGACTGCCGTGCGCAGGCCGAGCACGACGGCGTTGCCGGAATTTTTTTCACCGCCGGGCGTGAGGATGATTTGCAAATCCGGCTGCACCATCCACCACGGCGTGAGTTGCGCCTTGTAGGTGGCTTCGATGACCATTTCCGCACCGAACGAATCCGTAGCGTTGGCCGCCTGCTGATAGTCGCTGAAGCTGCGGGAAAAACTGGAGCGCGCAAAGGCGATGCCCGCCACGTCGTTGTCGCGGCCCGGCAGAAAACCGGTGAAGTTGAAGCCCGTATCAAAATACCAGCCGATGACGTTGCGATTGCCGGGCGCGCCGCCGCCGCGCAGGAAGGCCGTCACGCGTTTGCCGTCGCGCTTGTATAAATCCTGTTCCGCCACGCCGTAGAAGCCGTAGTTCACGCTGCCGCCGGAGTTGTCGCCGTTGAGTTGCGCGTCCCAAGTCGGCGTGCGTTTCGTGTGCAAAAATCCGCCGAGCTTGAAAATGCTGGCGAGCGTTTTGTCATCGGCATCGGGATGCGGCGTGAATTGCGCCTCGGAAAAAATCAGCGCGCCATCACCGCTGGCAATGTGAAAGTCTGTGCCGTTCTTATTCACGTCCTGCGCAAGGCAGTCGCCGTCAAAAATTCCTGCGAGAAAATTCCAGTGTGTGCCCGCGCGCATGGCCACGCGCACGGCGGGCGCGGCAACTGGATAGATGGGCGTGTTGGCAAGATTGGCGGCGATGAGCGAAAACGTGCCGAACGAGCTGTTGATGAAGAGCCCGGAGCACGCGGAACTGAAAAATTCCGTGTCCACCGCAATCGCGCCGGCTTTCACAGAAATTTTTTTGTCCCAGAGCGTTTGCTGGAGCCAGAGTTCATTCAGGCGGAAGGTGCGAAAGGCATTGATGTTGCTGACGTTGGCGAGGTCACCGATGTTGTCCTCGGTCAGCCCGCGCCCGGTAATCCAAAAGGCATTGGCGTGGAACAGAGCGTCGCGCCAGCCGATGGATTTTTCCAAATCCACATCGAATGGCAGGGCGAGCTGCTGCGCGGAAACGATGCGGCTGCCGGAATTTTCCCCGGCCAGTTCCCCCATGACTTCGGCGGTGTAAACCGGCGTGAACGAAAAGCCATGCTCGGCGATTTTGGGTCGCACGCCGCCGAGGTCGCCGAGCAGCGTGGCGCGGTTCCAAAGCGTGGCGGGCGGTTCGTTCGTGCCGTCCGCAAAAATGTTCGCGGCCGTCAGGCCGCCCAAAATGATTCCTGCAATTTTTGTTTTCATCCGTGAATTTTCCGCTGCATCCGCAAATAAAATTAGCTTGCCAAGTCGCCGTTCCAAACGGCATTTTCTGACATGGCAGCGACGCGCAATTCTGATCTCGACGATATTTTCTACCAGTCTGCGGATGGTTTTTTTTCCGCAAACCACAAGGTCGGCCTTACCTACGACGACATCACGCTGGCCACGCTTTACTCCGACGTGCTGCCGCGCGAAACCCTACTCGACACGCGGCTCGCCGACACGCTCCAGTTGAACATCCCCATCGTCTCTGCCGACATGGACACCGTGACCGAATCGCGCATGGCTATCGCGATGGCGCTGAATGGCGGCCTCGGTCTCATCCATTACAATATGCCGGAGCGCCAGCAATTGTCGGAAGTTAGCCGCGTGAAATTTCACGTCCAAGGCCTGATTCAGGAGCCGATTAAGGTTTCACCCGACCAGCTTATCGACGATGTGCTGGCGTTAATTGAGGAAAAAAAATTCGGTTTCAGCACTTTTCCTGTCGTGGATGACAAAGGCAAGTTGGTTGGATTGCTTTCCGGCCACGTCGTGAAGCCGCGCTACGCCTCAAAAAAAGTTTCGGACGCGCTCACGCCGCGCAAATCGGTTCACACCATCACGAAAAAAGAACTGGGCAAAGACCCGATTGCCCGCGCCGACAAATTTTTCACCGAACACCTCGGCATTCACAAGTTGCTGGTGGTGGATGACCATGACCAGATGCTCGGCCTCATCACCATGAGCGACGTGGAACGCATCACGCAGGAACGCAAGGCGCAATTCAAACCGGCGCGCGATGCCCATTTCCGCCTCATCTGCGGCGCGGCGGTCAGCGCCACGCGCAATGCCTTTGGCGAACTTGACCGCGAACGCATCCTCAGTCACGTCGGCGCGCTGCTCGAACGCGGCGTGGATTGTGTGGCTGTCTCCACCGCGCACGGCCACAGCAAAGGCGTGGGCGACACCGTGAAAGTGTTGCGCGATGCGTTTCCGAAACTGTCCATCATCGCCGGCAATGTCACCAGCGCGGCTGGTGTGGAGTATCTCGCTGATTGCGGCGCCAACGTCATCAAAATCGGGCAGGGGCCGGGTTCCATCTGCACCACGCGCATCGTCGCGGGCGTGGGGATTCCGCAAATGACCGCGCTTTATGTTTGCGCCCGCGCGGCGGCGAAGAAAAAAGTTTCCATCCTCGCCGACGGCGGCATCACCAAATCCGGCGACATCGTGAAAGCTTTGACGCTCGCGCAAGGCGTGATTTGCGGCGGCATTCTCGCCGGTTCCTCCGAGGCGCCGGGCGAGGTCGTGGAAATTGGCGGCAAACTTTACAAACACTATCGCGGCATGGGCAGTCTCGCCGCGATGAAATCCGGCAGCGCCGCGCGTTACGGCCACGAGAAATCCGACACCACGCGCAAGGTTGCCGCCGAAGGCATTGAGGCGCTCAAGGAAGCGAGCGGTCCGGTGGATCGCGTTCTGGCCACGCTCATCGGCGGCATCCAGAGCGGCATGGGTTATCTCGGCGCGAAAAATCTGGAACAGCTTCGCACGAAGGCCCGCTACATCCGCGTCAGCCCCGCCGGCCAACGTGAAGCCGCGCCGCATGACGTGGTGGAATTGAAGACAGGGAATTAGTCCGCAGCCAGCAAACACTGACGACTGACGGTTGACTAATTAAAAAATCATCGGCTCGTTCAACTTGCCGCATTGCGAGCAGCGCGAGCGTTCCACATCGCCGTCATCGGTATAAACATTGCCGCATTTCGCACAGCGAAAAACCGTGTCTTCTGGATGCGCCGGCCCGAAGTGGCGGCGGCGCAGTTCGGAGGCGATGCCGATCGCGCAAATCGCGCCGAGCGCAAACGCGACGTAGAGAATGATGAGCCAGTCGTTGCTCATGGCTTATTTCCAAAGCCGCTGCCCGCCGATGAACGCGTTGGCGTTTTTCCCGGCCTCAACGCCCGCGGGAAATTTTTTGACGTGCCGCGCATTGCCGCCGCCCAGCACGACGCGGTCGGCGAGCAACGCGGCTTTGAGCAGCAAGATGACTTCCTCGACGTGATGCAGCCATTTCTTTTTGCCGAGCCGTTTCCGCGCCGCTTCGCCCAGGTAATCTTCGTAGCTGCGATTTTTTTTGTAGGGCAGATGCGCGAGTTCCAGTGGCAGCACGCTGCCATCAATTACCAGCGCCGAACCCAGTCCGGTGCCGAGGCCGAGGAAAAGGGTGCGTCCGCCAATGTGGCTGCCGAGCGCCTGCATGGCGGCATCGTTGATGATTTTCACGGGGCGGCCAAAGGCTTTTTTGAAATTGAACTTCACCCAGCCGGTGCTGAGGTTGTGCGGTTCGAGCAGCGGTTGGTTGTCTTTTACCGGGCCGGGATAGCCGATGGATACGGCATCAAATTTCCAGTCGGCGGCAACTTTTTTCACGGCGGCGACCATATGCGCGGCGGTCATGGTCGGGCCGGAGGGAACTTTCACGAGCGCGGTTCCCGAGGCGCGGATTTTCAAATTCGTGCCGCCGACATCAATTACGAGGATTTTTTCAGGTGCAGTGTTCATGGTGAGTTGGTAGTGGTCAGGGGGGTGGTGTGCCAGTGGAAAATGATTTCGCCAAACGCGGGCTGCGGTGCGGGCGCGAACCGCAGGCCGAGCGCGATGGCCACGGCATTTGTGTCGCCCGCCGCCGCGCGCCCGGCAGCCTCGGCCACATTTTGCGGCGGCAGCAGGACGGCCGAGGCAACGTGACCAGCCGGGTTCACGAGCACCTGCACCGTGCTGGGCGCGGGCACGTCGTTCAACGGCAGAACCGGCAGGGCGGGCGCGGACAAAAGTTTCCGCTGCGCGAGCGCGCCGGAAATTTCCAGCGTCGTCCGTTGCGGCAACGCGTCATCTGCCACCGGCAAAAGCTCGGCGAACTGTGGCGCGGGCTTGAGATCCGGCGTAAAATTTCCAAACCGGTTCGTCTGCAAAAACTGCGCGAACGCCGCGCCCAGATTTTCCGATGCCAGCGGCAGCCAGCGTGGTTCTTCATGATAGCGGAACGATGGCAACGGCACGGCCGGATTTTTCTGCCACACGGCGGCGGAGAAATCGCGCGCGTTGGGCAGCGCAAAAAGCGCCGGATTGTCGAGTTCGAGCAATTCGTCGCCGGCCTCGGCCAGTTGCAGTTGCGGCACGTTTGTAGCCGGCAACGGCGCAATTTCTTTTTTTGTCCCGAACAAGAACACCAGCGAAACGTGCGTGGCCACGGCAAAGGCGACGAGCAGGAGGAATTTTTTTTGCAGCGCGCCGGAACTTGGCGGTGCTTCCAACGTCGGGCTGGCGCTGGCGTCGTTCATTTTTTAGCGGCGTCCGTCACGCGCGGGAGCGTGGCGAGCAGGGCGTTGGTAATGCCCGCGCTCCGCGCGAGCAAGGTCAGGTGCGCGAGCTGGTCGTAGGTCACCGCGCGGTCGGCGTGGATGACGAGCGTGGGCGGTTCGCTTGCGCTTTTCACGGCGACCGTCAGACCGTTGACGAGGACGCGTTCGCTGACCATCTGATTTTCAAAATAAAATTGTCCTTGCGAATCCACGGCCATCGCCACGGTGCGTCCGTCCACGCCGGGTAAATTGTCGGCGGCGGGCGGCGTGAGCTGCGTGTGCAAGCCCTGCACCGGCACGAGCGCGCCGAGCAGCAGGAAAATCATGACGATGAAAAAAACGGCGGCGAACGGCGCGACGTCAAACTGGCTGCGCAGGATTTTTGAATTGCGCGGAAACTTCATTTGCCGTTCTCGGTGATGATGTTGACGATCTCGGCGGCGGCGCGTTCCATGTCCAAGACAATTTTGTTCACGCGGCTGACGAGGTAGTTGTAGCCCGCGTGCGCCGGGATTGCCACGCCAATGCCTGCCGCCGCGCAGATGAGCGCCTTCCAGACACCGTGGGAAAGCAGTTGCACGTTGGCGTAAAGCCCCGCCTGTTCCACCTGCCCAAAGATGTCAATGAAGCCCACGACCGTTCCAAAAAGTCCGAGCAGGGGCGCGATCTGCGCGATGGTCGCGAGCAAATTTAATTTTTCTTCGAGCCGCGGAACTTCCGTAAGGCCGGCTTCCTCGACCGCTTCGCGCACGCGTTCGCGGCCATGCTCGCGGCTGAGAATTGCGGCCTTCACCAGCCGCGCGACCGGGCCCGGCGTGGCGTCGCAGATGGAAATCGCCTCGACGACGTTGCCGCGTTTGACGACGGTGCGGACGCCGTTGAGAAACTCGGCGGAGTTGATCTGCGAGCGATGGCAGAACAGCGCGCGTTCGACGAACACGACGGCGGCGGCGGCGGCGGCGATGAGGATGAGCCAGATGACCGGCCCGCCATTGGCTAAAAGCGTAGGCATGGGTTTATTAAAGGCGTTTGCGCGGGAAGTGTAAATCAGAAGTTAGGAGTTTGAAGTTGGAATTTAGGAGCGCGAGAACAACAGCTTCTAAATTCTAGCTTCTAAATTCTAAATTCGGTATTTTTCGCCCATGGAAAATCCCGACCAATTACGCGAACTCTTTCGGATGCAAAAAGCCCTCAACGAACGCATTGGCGTAAAAACCGATGGCATGAGCGAGGAGGAAAAAACCAAGTGGCTGCTCAACTACACCCGTGCCATGCAGCAGGAAATGGCCGAACTGACCGACAGCGTCCCGTGGAAATGGTGGGCC
The DNA here is from genome assembly GCA_903827955.1 of uncultured Verrucomicrobia subdivision 3 bacterium. Classification (GTDB taxonomy): domain Bacteria; phylum Verrucomicrobiota; class Verrucomicrobiia; order Limisphaerales; family UBA11358; genus UBA11358. The sequence continues at coordinate 104,363 of CAIKKJ010000061.1, read as the reverse complement.
AAGTATCAGAAGTTCGACGAGCAAAACGCGCGCGTCGAGGTCGTGGACTTGTTTCACTTTCTCATCAGCATGGCGCAAGTTCTCGGCATGAGCGCAGACGACGTCTTCGCCGCATACGTCAAAAAGAACGCGGTGAATTTTCAGCGTCAAGACAGCGGCTATGTGAAGAAGGATGAGAACGATTCCAAACACATCTGACGTGTGATCAAAAAAATTAAATCCAAAACTTCCGTCCCGCCGCGCTGGCGCAAGGAAGTCCAAAGCATTCTCATCACTGACGAACAACTCGCCAAGCGCGTAAAAACTTTGGCGCGGCAGATTGAAAAAGATTTTCGCGGACGCGAGATGGTCGTGGTCTCGCTCTTGAGCGGCACGGTCATGTTTCTGGCGGACTTGATCCGTCATCTGAATTCGCCACTGCGCCTCGATTTCATGGGCGTCTCCAGCTACGGCGCGGGCACGGAATCCGGTGAACTGGTTTTCACCAAGGAGCTACGCATTGATGTGCGCGGGCGCGACGTGCTGCTGGTGGACGACATCCTCGACACGGGCAAAACTTTGAGTCGCGTGATTCCGAAATTGCAGGCGCTCAAGCCGCGTCGCATCAAGACCTGCGTGCTGCTCAATAAAGCCGCGCGCCGTGTCGAAAAAATAAAAGCCGACTACGTTGGTTTTGAGATTCCAGATTATTTTGTCATCGGCTACGGGCTTGATTTTGCGGAGCGTTACCGCAATCTTCCGTTCGTCGGCGTGCTGCACCCACATATTTACAAGGAAGTGCTGGAGCACGCGGCCAAAAAATAATGGAACCTAAATTGATTAGTTTCTTCGGCTGGCTCACGATGCTTTCAATCGCGTGGGCGATTTCCTACAACCGCAAAAAATTTCCCTGGCGCACGGTCATCTGGGGCACGGGGCTGCAATTCCTTCTCGCGCTGCTGATCCTCAACACGCAGTTCGGCAAAGATTTTTTCATCATCGCCGGCAAGGTGGTGCAAAAACTCATCCAATTTTCCACGGACGGAACGAAGTTCGTTTTTGGTCCGCTGGCGGACAGCAGTTCGCTGGGCAAATCTTTTGGCCCGGAACATAGTTTGGTTTTCGCCATTCTCGTGACGGGCACGGTCGTCATTGTCTCCGCGTTGTCATCGTTATTTTATCATTGGGGGATTTTACAACGCGTCGTGCGTGCGGTGGCGTTCGTGATGCGCAAGGCGATGGGGACAAGCGGCAGCGAAACACTTTCGGCGGCGGCGAACATTTTCATGGGACAGACCGAAGCCCCGCTCGTCATCCGGCCTTACGTCCCGCGCATGACGAAGAGCGAGTTGATGACCATCATGGTCTGCGGCATGGCACACATCGCGGGCGGTGTGGCGGCGGTTTATGCGGCGATGGGAATGCAGGCGGGTTATCACGACACCGCCGGGCATCTGCTCACGGCGTCCGTGCTGAATTGCCCCGCTGCGCTGATGATCGCCAAGATCATGCTGCCGGAAACCGAGGTCAGCGAAACCGCCGGGACTTCGCCTGCCACCGTGCCGCGCACGACGGCGAATTCTATTGATGCCATTTGTCGCGGGGCAGGGGACGGCTTTCACCTCGCGCTGAATATCATCGCGATGCTGATTGCGTTCATCGCCATCATCGCGCTGGCGAATTACGTCGTCGGTTTTCCGCAGACGCACTTCGGCGTGAAGAATCCCGTAACATTGCAAAACATTTTCGGCTGGATCAATGCCCCGTTCGCGTGGCTCATGGGCGTGCCGACGCAGGACTGCTTGAGCATCGGGCAAATCCTCGGCGAACGCATCGTGCTAAATGAATTTGTCGGCTACCTCGACCTGACCGGCAACGCCAAAACACTCGCGCTCGATCCGCGCAGTTTCACGATTGCGACCTACGCGCTCTGCGGCTTCGCCAATTTTTCCAGCATCGCCATCCAAGTCGGCGGCATCGGCTCGCTCGCGCCGGAACGCCGCAGCGAAATGGCCAAGATTGGTTTCCGCGCGATGGTTGGCGGCTTGCTCGCGGCTTACATGACGGCAAGCCTCGCGGGATTGCTGCTGTGATTTTATGCCAATTCGCTTGCCGCAACTTTCCCGCCGCGAATTTTTGAAACGCGCTGCGCTTGCGGGCGCGGCCTGTGCGTTCGCACCACAAATCCACGCGGGAATTTTCGGCAAATCGCGCGACCAGCACACGTTAGTTTTTTTCTCCGATTCGCACATCGCCGCCGATGTCGCCACGGTGAAAAGCGGCGTGAACGTGGCGGATAATTTATCTGCTTGCGTGCGCGAACTCGCCGCGTGGCCGGTGAAACCGGCGGCGGTCATCGTGAACGGCGATCTCGCGTTCAAGTCCGGGCTGCCGGAAGATTACGCGACATTTGGGCAGACCCTTGCGCCCGTTCGCGCGCTCGCGCCGGTTCACCTTTCGCTGGGCAATCACGACGAGCGAGAGCATTTTTGGAACGCTTTCCCGCACGACGCGGCAAAATTAAAATCCGTTCCCCAAAAGCAGGCCGCCGTTTTCAGCAGCGCCCGCGCGAATTGGTTTCTGCTCGACTCGCTGGAGGTGACGGATCAGGCCGATGGCGAAGCCGGAGCCGCGCAGTTGGCTTGGCTCGACCGAGAACTGTCCACTCGCCCCGGCAAGCCCGCCATCGTCGTATGCCATCATAATTTGAGACTGGCGGGAGCCACCACTGGTTTGAAAGATACGGCGGCGATGGAAGAAATGTTTGCGAAGCATCCGCAGGTGAAGGCCTACATCTTCGGCCACACGCACGACTGGAAAATTTCCCGGCACGCCAGCGGCGTTCACCTCATCAACTTGCCGCCGACGGGTTATGTTTTCAAAGACGGCCGGCCGAGCGGTTGGGTGCGTTGCGCGCTTGCGGCGGCCGGCGCGGAATTTGAACTGCGCTGTCTGGATGCTAATCATCCCGAACACGCGCAGGTGCAGACCTTGAAGTGGCGGGCGTGAACCGAAGCGCAGAGCATTACTCTGCGCTCCGATGCTGAAGATTTTTTACTTCGTGCTCAATTCCAGAATGGTGATGGAGCAGGGCGGGTAGCTGCGGCTGAAACTGGTGCCAAGGCCGGTCACTTTTTCCGTGTCAGGCACGACGTGTTTCGGGTCGTTGATCGCGTTGGTGGCGTCACGGTTGTCGGCCTTGAGCACGGTGGCGGTGCCTTCGGCGGCGATGGAATTCACGCCATTGATTTCCACATTTGCTTCCTGCGCGGCGTCGGCGCGGTTCACGATCTTGACGATGATTTTGCCAGAGGCGGAATCGCGCGTGGCGGAGTAGAAGAGTGATTTCACTTCGTTGGTGCGCGGCGGCTGGACCTGACCGTTGCGGGTGCGGTTGTTTTGAATCCAGGTGTAGGTCGGCAGGTTCTGCGCGGACACGGTGATGACTTCATCGCCTTGATGTTCGCTGAAAATTTTCTGCGCGTAATAACTCGGCGAGCCGTAGCTGTTCAAGGCGTCGTAGCCGATGAGGTCGGACTTCCACTGCATCGAACGGCCCGTGCCGAGGTCGCTGACGTTCACGAAGAGCGGGGCGTAGCAGTGCATGTGCACGATGTCGGCATTGCGTTCCATGCAGCACATCCACGCGGCATCGCCGAGCGCACCAGCCATGTTGGGCGTGGGCGAGCCAACGCGCGTGGCCCATTCGCCGACGAAAATTTTCGTGGGGTTGCTACGGTCGCGCGCGTCATAGACGAAGGACTGCGCTTCCATTTCTTCCTCGGAGCGATAGTAATGTTCATCCACCAAATCCGGCGTGCGGCTGTGAACCTGCTGGGCTTCGGGATGTTCGTAGCCGACGGTGGAAATGATTTTGAGCTGCGGATACTTGGCTTTGATGGCGTCAAAAAATTGCGCGAAGCGCGCGTCGTAAGCACCGGAGCGGTCGAACCAATCTTCATTGCCGATCTCGACGTAGCGGAGCTTGAAGGGGTTTGGGTAACCATCTTTCACGCGTTGTGCGCCCCACTTGGTGGAGGCGTCGCCGGTGACGTATTCAATTTCTTCGAGCGCTTCCTGAACGTAAGGCTCCAGTTTCGGCCCGGCGGGGATGACATCATGCTTCAAACAATAACCGGCGAAGACGGCGAGCACGGGTTCCATGCCGTGATCCTGACACCAGCCGAGATATTCCGGCAGGCCGAAACCATCCGTGGACCAGTAGCCCCAGCAACTGCGATGACCGGGACGTTGTTCGACGGGGCCGACGGTTTCCTTCCAGTTGAAACGTTCATTGAAGTAATCGCCCTCGACGTAATTGCCGCCGGGGAAACGGAGAAACTTCGGATGAGCGTCGTCGAGCAGTTGCGCGATGTCGGTGCGGTTGCCGTTCGGGCGATCCTTGAACGTCGGCGGCATCAGCGAAACCTGTTGCAGCCAAATCGTGCCGTGATGATTGAAGAACGTGCCGTTCTTGGTGGTGGAAATCACGAGGCGATTTTCTTTGGACGGCGTGAGGTCGCTGCCGGTCGTGAGCGTGGTTTCAAATTTTTCCCAGTCACCGCTGACACCGGAAATCACTGCTTGCGAATAAACTTTTTTGCCATCCGCACTTTCAAGCGAAACGGTCAGCGCGCCGTTGAAATGTTTTCCCTTCGCAAAAAACGACGCGTGATACGTCGTGTTCGGTTTCACGGGAATTCCCCAGTAGCCGCCGTTGGCGATGCCCGCCGGGGAATTTTTCGACGCGCCGCTCACGTCGAGTTTGAGACTCACGTTGAGCGCGGTATTCAGCGGCGTGTTCGTATCAAGGGAGATTTTCGCCGCGCCCACGGTGCTCCAAAATTTCGGCGCGCTGCCGTGCGGGAGTTTGACGGGATAATATTTTGCCGGGTCGTAATCCTCCGGCTTGATGGGTTGCTGGATGGCGTCGGCTTTGAATGCGCGGTTGCGGATGAGTTCGCCGTAAAGCCCGCCTTCGTAGGCGTAATTGATTTCCTCGGTCATCAGACCGTAAAACGTCGGCGGCATCTTGGCCACGACCTTGTCGGCGGAAATCTGGATGACGGGCATGGCGTTTTGCGCCAGCGCTGACGCGGCGAACAAGGCGAAAACGCCGGCTGCTTTTGCGGGCGCGAGCATGCGGGTGAGGGATTTAATTAGGTTCATAAAGTAATTATTAAATTTGGCGGCGGCGAAAGTCCATATCCAAATCGGTTGATGTTCTGAAAAAGAAAAACTTTGTTCCTTTGTTGCTTCGTTGTCTATTTTCCGGTGTGCATCAGCCACCCATAGCCGTCGCTCCAAAATATCGCGGACGCCTCGCGCCCTCGCCGACGGGTTACTTGCACCTCGGCCACGCGCGGACGTTTTGGTTTGCGCAACAACGCGCGAAACAATTCGGCGGCGAATTGATCTTGCGCAACGACGACCTGGATTCCACGCGCTACCAAATGGAATTCGTGGACGCGATGCTGGAAGACTTGCGTTGGTTTGGTTTTGATTGGAGCGAGGGGCCGGATGTGGGTGGGAGCTTTGCACCCTACAACCAAAGCGAGCGGATGAGTTTTTATCAAGCCGCGCTGGAAAGGCTTCGCGCTGGAAATTTCATTTATCCCTGCACCTGTTCGCGTAAGGATATACAGCAAGCCGTGACCGCGCCGCACGCGGCGGATGACGAGGTGGTTTATCCGGGGACGTGCAGGAGAAACCTGAAATCTGAAACCGGAGACCGGAAGTTCAGTTGGCGCTTTCGCGTGCCGGACGGCGAGACAATTGCATTCGCAGACGAAAATCTCGGTGAACAAAAATTCATCGCGGGCAAAGATTTTGGCGATTTCGTCGTGTGGCGCAACGACGGCGTGCCGGCGTATCAGCTCTCGTGCGTCGCGGACGATGCCGCGATGCAAATCACGGAAGTCGTGCGCGGCGCGGATTTATTGGTCAGCACGGCGCGGCAGATTTTGATGTATCGCGCGCTTGGTTTGCCGCCGCCGCGATTTTTCCATTGCGAACTGATGCTCGATGATAAGGGGGAACGGCTCGCCAAACGGCACGATGCCTTGAGTTTGCGGCAATTAAGCGGGCAGGGTAAAACTCCGGCTGAACTTCGTTTGGCCTGGGGTGCACCAGATTAGGCCAACTCAACCAAATTTTTTTCAAAAAAGGCTTGTGAAAAATTTCACGATGCGGCACATTTCGCGGCTCTGACGGCCTGTAATTTTCTTCGTTAAGAAATTGGTGTCGTCGGTTTTTTATTCGCTGTGAACCGTTTTGGTAAAATTATTTTTGCGCTGGCGTTTTTCGCCGCCGCTTCAGTTTTTAGTCTGCGCGCGGCTGAACCCGCCGCCGCCGCGGGTGTCCACCAGGCGACTCACGCTGCGGCTGAAGCTGCGGAGCCGATTGTCGCACCGATTGCGCCGGCGTTATTTCACATCGGGCCGCTGCCGGTTTCCAACTCCATCATCTGCACGTGGATTGTAGCACTGCTCATCTTGGTCATCGTCCGTTTCAGCACTTGGAACATTAAAATGATTCCGTCGGGAATGCAGAACCTGCTCGAAGTTCTTTGCGAAGCTTGGGAAGAGCTTGCGGGCGGCGTTCTTGAACCCAAAGTTGTTCGTTGGGTTTTTCCGTTTGCGACGACGTTTTTTCTCTTTGCGGTGCTGGCAAACTTTGTCGATTTGATTCCGGGCGTCGGCAGTATCGGCTACGGCATTCGTGACACGGCGAGTTCGCTGCCCTTCGCCATTCATGAAGCGCATACTCCGTTTTTCCGTCCGCCGACTTCAGATGCGAACCTGACGTTTGCGATGGCTTCCATCTTCTTCGTGATGAGTTTGTTTTGGGCGCTGAAATACAACGGGCCGATTGGTTTGATTAAGCACGTTTTCGCGGTGAAAGTGGAGACCAATAAATACGCGTTCATACCGTTGTTCCTGCTCTTCATTTTCATCGGCATCATGGAAACGTTTTCCATTTTATTCATCCGTCCGGTCGCGCTCGCGCTGCGTCTTTACGGCAATGTCTATGGCGGCGAAACGATGCTGACCATGTCGCTGGCGCAGAAATCCATTTTCTGGTCGGTGCTGCTGTCGTTGCCGGGATATTTGTTTGAGACGGCGGTTTGTGTGTTGCAGGCGTTCGTGTTTGCGATGTTGACGATTGCGTTCGTCGGCACGCTTTGCACGCCGTCGGACGAACACGGCCATTAAGATTAACAATTTGCCGTCGCAATCAAATGCGGCGGCGACAACCAAAACCAAAAGAAAGAAAAGTATATGTTAGCTGAAGCTTACGGAAATCTTCACATCGGTCTGGCGTTCGGTGGCGCGGCCATCGGCATCGGCATTGCAGCCGCTGGTGGCGTTATCGCCATGAGCCGCAATCCCGGACTCGCTGGAAAAATTTTGACGTTCATGTTCATCGGCATGGCGCTCGCCGAAGGTATGGCGATTCTCGCCTGGATCGTGATCCCGACCAAGTAATACGAGGCGTTATGCTCGAATCACTTGGCGTAAAATGGCCGGAGTTCATCGCGCAGTTGATCAGCTTCTCGCTGGTCTTTCTGCTCCTGAACAAATTGGCCTTTAAGCGGATCGCGGTCGTGCTTGCGGAACGCCGGCAGAAAATTGCCGACAGTCTCGCTGGCGCGGACAAGATCAAAGCGGAACTGGCCAAGACGGAAGTTGACCGCCAAAAAACTTTGACCGAGGCGAGCGAAACGGCGAATAAAATGATCGCCGATGCGCGCGAAGCCGCCGCCCGCGTTCGGGAAACCGAAACGCAGAAGGCCATTGCTGCCGCTGAGCAGATCGTCGTCAAGGCGCGTGAAGCCGCCGCGCAGGAACGCGCGCAGATGCTCGCGCAACTCAAACGCGAAGTTGGCCAGCTCGTCGTGAAGACCACGGCGACGGTCACGGGCAAAGTCCTCACCGCTGACGACCAAAAACGTCTCGCGGAAGAAACGCAGAAGCAGTTGTCCTGATTTCGACGGAATGAAAATTTCCAAACAAGCCCAGCGCGACGCCCGTCAACTATTCCGCAGTTGCTCGGTGAACGGTTTGCTCGATGATAGCCGCGTGCGTCAGGTCGTGAAGTTGCTTTCCGAAAAGAAGCCGCGCGGTTATGTGGAAATCCTTTCGCGCTTGCATCGTTTGGTGGGTTTGAACCTTGCCCAGCGTTCCGCGAAAGTCGAAGGGGCAGTCGCTGCCTCGCCGGAGCAGCAGACCGCCATCAAGGCCGATTTGGAAAAGCGCTATGGCGCGGGTTTGAATGTGACCTACAGCGTGGATCCGTCGCTCATCGGCGGTTTGCGGATTCAAGTGGGTAGCGATTTGTATGATGGCAGCGTGAAAACGCGTTTGGAAAAGTTGGCGCAGAGTTTTTAATTTAATTTCCCCCTATGAGTAATTTGTTGCAAGAAATCGAAGCGCAGATCGCCGGTGCCAAAACCGCGACCGCGAAACAGAACGTCGGCACCGTGCGCGAAATCGGCGACGGCGTGGCCAAGATCGAAGGTCTCACCGACACGATGCTCAACGAAATGTTGGACTTCGGCGGCGGCGTGGTCGGCCTCGCGCTGAACCTCGAGGAAACGGAAGTCGGCGCGATTATTCTCGGCGATTACACCAAGGTCAAAGAAGGCTCCGAAGTCCGCACCACCGGCAAGCTGTTGCAGGTGCCGGTCGGCAAAGGAATGTTGGGTCGCGTGGTCAACACGCTCGGCCAGCCGCTTGATGGCAAAGGGCCGATCAAGGAAACCACTTTTTATCCCGTTGAAAAAATTGCACCCGGCATCATCCGCCGCAAACCCGTGAGCCAGCCGGTGCAGACGGGCATTATGGCGATTGACGCGATGATCCCGATTGGCCGTGGTCAGCGCGAACTCATCATTGGCGACCGTGGCACGGGCAAGACCACTATCGGCGTGGACACGATGATCAATCAGGCGCGCATCAACATCGCCGCCGAAAAATCTGGTGAAAAAGATTTCCGTCCGATTTACAGCATCTACGTCGCGATCGGCCAGAAGCAGTCGAACATCGCTCGTGTCGTCGCCGTTCTCGAAGAAGCCGGTGCCTTGCCTTACACGGTGATCGTTGCGGCCTCCGCTTCCGATTCCGCCACGAACCAATACCTTGCTCCGTTCGCGGGCGCGGCGATTGGCGAATGGTTCATGGACAACGGCATGGATGCGCTGATCATTTTTGATGATTTGTCCAAGCACGCCGTCGCTTACCGCCAGGTCGCGCTGATCTTGAAGCGTCCGTCCGGTCGCGAAGCGTATCCCGGTGACGTGTTTTATTTGCACAGCCGTTTGCTCGAACGCTCGGCGCGCGTGTCTGAAAAATACGGCAATGGTTCGCTCACTGCGCTGCCGATTATTGAAACGCAAGCCGGTGACGTGTCCGCCTACATTCCGACGAACGTGATCTCCATCACGGACGGTCAGATTTATCTCGAAACCGATTTGTTCTACCAAGGCGTTCGTCCCGCTGTTTCCGTCGGTCTCTCCGTCTCGCGCGTCGGTTCCGCCGCGCAGATCAAAGCGATGAAACAGGTGGCAGGACGTATCAAAGGCGACTTGGCGCAGTTCCGCGAACTCGCGGCGTTCGCGCAATTCGGTTCCGACCTCGACGCGAAGACGCAGGCGTTGCTCGAACGCGGCAAGCGCATCATCGAAATTTTCAAGCAGAACCAATACAACCCGCTGCCCGTCGAAGTGCAGGTCGCGGTTTTGTGGACCGTGCAGAACAACCTGCTTGACGATGTTTCGGTGGATAAGGTCAAAGATTTTCAAGGCAAGCTGGTTGACTTTTTGCAGACGCGCAAGGCGGATTTGCTGCTCAAGATTCGCAACGAAAAAGCCATCAGCGACGCCATCACCGCGGAACTCAAGGCGGCGGTTGGCGAATTCAAACAGACCTATCGCTGATTTTTCATGGCCAGCACGCGCGACATACGCCGACGTATCAAGTCGGTCAAGAACACCGCCCAAATCACAAAGGCGATGCAGATGGTCGCTGCTGCCAAGATGCGGAAAGCGCAGCAGGCGGCGCTCGTTGGTCGTCCTTACGCTCAATTGCTGAACGTCATGATGGCGGAAGCTGCGTCCGGCGCGGTTGGTTTTAGTCACGAATTGATGCAAGCGCGTCCGGTGAAAAAACGTCTGGTCATCTTGGTGAGTTCCGATCGCGGACTGTGCGGTGGCTTGAACGGAAATCTTTTTCGCGAAGTCGCGAAACTCGACAAGAACACGACGGTTTTTATCACGGCCGGAAAAAAAGCCGCAGCGTTCATCGCCCGCACTAAGCGCAATCTCGCGGCGGAATTTTCCTACAAAGACACGCCGGAATACGGCGAGGCGCGCGCGATTTCCAAGTCGGCGCAGCAGATGTTTTTGAAGGGCGAAGTGGACGCGGTGGATATTTTGTTTCCGCGTTTCATCAACACGCTCACGCAGTCGCCGCATACGGTTCCGTTCCTGCCGATTGGAAAATTGGCGGCGGTCAGCGCTGGCATCGGCGCCGAAAAAACCGAACTAGCGTCGCACGACACGGCGGAAGTTTACGAATTTGAGCCGGATGAAAAACAGGTGCTCGGCGAATTGCTGCCGCACAGTTTGAATTTTCAGATGCATCAGATTTTGCTGGAGACGAAGGCCAGCGAACAGAGCGCGCGCATGGTGGCGATGAAAAACGCGACGGACAACGCGAAGCAGATTATCAAAGATCTCACGCTCGAATACAACAAGCTGCGGCAGGCGAACATCACGAAAGAGTTGCTCGAAATCACCACGGCGCAAATGGCGTTGGGTTGAAAAATAAAAACAGAATTTTAAGAACATGAACAAAGGCAAAATCGTTCAAATCATCGGTCCCGTTGTGGACGTCGAATTCCCCGGCCAACCGCCCGCGATTTACAACGCGCTCACCGTCACCTACGAACTGCCCGGCCAGGGCACGACCAAGCTGACGCTCGAAGTGCAGCAGCACCTCGGCGACAACTGGGTGCGCGCCGTCGCCATGAGCACCACTGAAGGTCTCAAGCGCGGCTACGAGGCCGTTGATACCGGCGGCCCGATTTCCATGCCCTGCGGCGAAGGCGTCATGGGCCGCGTGTTCAACGTCACCGGTGAAGCCGTGGACGAACAAGGCCCGGTTAAGGCCGACCGCTACAATCCCATTCATCGCGCCGCTCCTGCGCTCGTGGATCAATCCACGTCACCGCAGATTTTGACGACCGGCATCAAGGTCATTGATTTGATTTGCCCGTTTCTCAAAGGCGGAAAAGTCGGAGCGTTCGGCGGCGCCGGCGTCGGCAAGACCGTCGTCATCATGGAACTCATCAATAACATCGCGAAGCTGCACGGCGGTATCTCGATGTTCGCGGGCGTCGGTGAACGCACTCGCGAAGGCAACGATCTTTACAACGAAATGATCGAAGCCGGTGTCATCAAGGTTAAGAAAGACGCGAAGGGCCATCCGGTCAAAGGCGAAAACGGTCTGCCGATTATCGAAGAAGGTTCCAAGATTGGTCTCGTTTATGGCCAGATGAACGAACCCCCGGGCGCGCGTCTCCGTGTGGCGCTCTCCGCACTCGCCGTGACGGAATATTTCCGTGACGAAAAAAATCAGGACGTGCTCCTGTTCGTGGACAACATTTTCCGTTTCTCGCAGGCCGGTTCCGAAGTGTCCGCGCTCCTCGGCCGCACGCCGTCGGCGGTCGGTTACCAGCCGACGCTCGCCGCCGAAATGGGCGACTTGCAGGAACGCATCACCTCGACCAAGAAGGGTTCCATCACGTCGTTCCAAGCGGTTTACGTTCCGGCGGACGATTTGACCGACCCCGCGCCGGCCACGACGTTCGCGCACTTGGATGCGACCATCGTGCTTGAACGTTCCATCGCCGAGTTAGGAATTTTCCCCGCCGTGGATCCGTTGTCCTCCAGTTCCCGCGCGCTCGCCCCGGAATTTGTCGGCCAGGAACATTACGACACCGCTCGCGGTGTGCAGAAAGTTTTGCAGCGCTACAAAGATTTGCAGGACATCATCGCGATTCTCGGCATGGACGAACTTTCGGCCGACGACAAGACGACCGTGTTCCGCGCCCGCAAAATCCAGAAATTCATGAGCCAGCCGTTCACCGTTGCGCAGGTTTTCACCGGTCGCGAAGGCAAGCAGGTTTCCCGCGAAGATACCGTCCGCGCCTTCAAGGAAATTCTCGAAGGCAAACACGACGACGTGGCCGAACAGAATTTCTACATGAAGGGCGGCATTGACGAAATCAAGGAAGCGTAAGCCGCTGAATTGATAAACGACTCGCGCATCAAATTAAATGGCTGCTACGCTCAAACTTGAAATCGTCACGCCGTCGGCGAAAATTTTCTCCGAAGACGTGGAGATGGTCACGCTCACCGGCATTGACGGCGAGATGGGCATCCTGCCGGAGCACATGCCGCTGATGACGCAACTTGCGTCTGGCGAAATCCACGCGCGCAAGGACGGTAAAAGTATTTTTCTTGCCGTGGGCGATGGTTTTGTGCAGGTCACACGCAATCAAGTCTCCGTGTTGACCGACATGGCGATTAAGGCCGACGATATTGACGAAGCCAAGGCCGAGGAAGCCCGTCAGAAGGCCGAGAACCGACTCACGCAAAAGTTGAACGATGAAGAAACAGCCACCGTTCAGGCTTCACTCATGCATGCGCTGACGCAGTTGAACGTCAAGCGCCGGCATTCTCGCTGATGTTTTTTCGTTTTACTTGGAGTAGGTTGGTGTGCGCCATCCATGCACGCTTTGCCGCAACCGCGAAATTTTGTTTGGCTTAACCTTCACAATTTGCTAACTAACTACGCATCCATTTATGGGATCAATTAAAAAACGCCGCAAGGCAAAGATCAACAAACACAAACGGCGCAAGAAGCTGCGCTTGAATCGTCACAAGAAGCGCACCTGGCAGAAGTAAGCTGCCGTAGCCATGTGATTTCAACCGTTCGCGGTGGTGCTTTTTGCGTCCGCCGCGAACGTCTTTTTTATGCCGCACCGTTTCGACAAACATTACACGCGTGAGGAAGCCCGAGAGTTGTTGCCGCAGGTTCGCCAGTGGCTGGCGGAGCTTAACCGTTATCGAGACGACGTTGCGCGTTATGAAAAGCGACTGAGCGGCCTTGCGGAGTCTGGCAGCGACATCGGCGGCGAGACCGTGAACAACTGGATCCGGGCGTTAGCCGGGATGCAGGCAACCCTTGCCGAGTTTCAGCATCGTAGTATTTTCATCAAAGACGTGATGCGCGGATTGGTGGACTTTCCCGCCATAATTGGCGGCAGGGAGGTTTTTCTCTGCTGGGAACAAGACGAGGACGATATTGAATTTTGGCACGATTTGGAAACCGGGTTCAGCGGGCGGGAAAAACTTTAGTGCTTATTTCTGGATTTGAACCCGCCCGGTGTGGCGTGGATTGGCACCCCACATCGGCCAGGAGCTTTGTTCCAGCACTGCGGGGTTGGCTGGCTGGAGCGCGAACAGTTGGCTGCCGTCGGTTCCATAAATCAGCCCGTCGCGGCTGAGGTTCGGTGCGGAGGTGAGGTTGTCTTCCATGTGAAATCCCCAGTCAAATTTTCCCGTGCGATCGGAGACACCGAGGTGCATCCACGGCACGGAGCCGTAAACCCGACCGTCGGCGGATACGAGTTGTGCCATATCCATCGGCACATCGCTGCCCGATGACCAGCGAAGTTTTCCGTCAGGCGTGACGGAGATGTGATTCTTGCTGGCCGCCAGATAAAGGTTTCCATCTGCATCCAGCACCGGCGAAGCTGCCGTGTAGCTGCCGGTGTGCAACCGCCAAAATTCCAAGCCGTCAGGCCGCAACGCAAAGAGATTCCCGTCCGTCGCGCCGAAATAAACCGTGCCATCCGTAGCGATGGCGGCGGAAATATCAATCTGTCCGCCCGTGGCAAATTTCCACTTCAACTTTCCGTCCGGTGCGAGGGCGTAAAAATTTTTGTCGTGCGAGCCAAAATAAATCGTGCCGTCGGCGGCGATGGCCGGGGAAGTGGTGATGACATTGCTGGTGGCAAATTTCCATTTCAACTTTCCGTCCGGTGTCAGTGCGTAAAAGTTTTTGTCCCATGATCCGAAATAAATTGTGCCGTCCGTTGCGATGGCCGGGGTGGAATCCACCCAAGCGTCGGTGGCAAATTTCCAGATTAATTTGCCTTTCGGTGAGAGTGCATAGAAATTCCGATCGCGCGCGCCGAAATAAATTGTGCCGTCATCGGCGATGGCGGCGGATGACTTGATGTCCAGTCCTGCCTTAAATTTCCATTGCACCTTGCCGACTGGTGAAAAGGCAAAAAACCAGCCTTGAAACGTGCCTAGATAAATCGTGCCATCCGGCGCAACCGCCGGTGACGAGACGGTTGCTGCGCCAGAAAGTTTGAAATGCCAGACCTGAGTCAGCGTGTTGGTGCTTTCGGCGGCGGCGCAAAGCCCGGCGGGAAGAAACAGGACCGCAACAATCAGGATGGACTTGAAATGGCTTAGGGACATTGGCGGCAGAAGTAAAACGTCAAACCGCGGCAAATTCAAACGGAAAGAAATTTATTTCGCCCGGACAGACTGTTCGTCCGTCAACGTTTTCAAAAACGCCACCAAAGCGTGCTTGTCTTCATCGCTCAACGGCACCCCGCCGTCGGGATGCTTGGCGAGGTTGGGGTCGAGCGTCGGGCTGCGTGGCACGCCGGTGGAGTAATGCTGAATGACGTCTTCCAAAGTCCGGAAACGTCCGTCGTGCATATACGGCGCGGTCAGCGCGATGTTGCGCAGGCTGGGCGTGGAAAATTTCCCCCGGTCGCTCGCCTTGCCCGTAACTTTTTCGCGGCCCAAGTCGAGCAGCGCGCCGTCCGAGCCGTTATTCGCAAACGCCTGGCTCTGAAACAGCGGCCCGCCGTGGCAATGAAAACAATCCGCCCCGAACTGCCCGCGACGCGGGTCGTATTCCGTGGAGAACAATTCAAACCCGCGCTGCTCCTCGGCGGTGAACGATTCCTCACCGCGCAGCACACGGTCAAACTTGGCGTCGAACGACGTGAGCGTGAGCAGGTAATTTTCCAGCGCGAGCGCAATTTTTTCCGCCGTGATCTCCGGCGAGCCGAACGCGGCGGCGAAGCGGGCGGGGTAACTGGCTTCCGGCTTTTCTGTTTGTAGCTTCACGACCAAGTTTGTCAGCGACTGGTGCATCTCAATCGGGTTTTGAATCGGCTGCAAAACTTGCTCACGCAAACTTTTTGCGCGGCCATCCCAGAAAAATTCTTTCTTCCAGGCCAGGTTGAACAGCGGCATGGAATTGCGTTCGCCGAATGTGCCTTCCGCGCCGCGCGCCGTGCGGCGTCCGTCCGTGAACGCTTTTTCTGGCGCGTGGCAATCGGCGCAGGACTGCTGGTTATTGATGGAAACGCGCTTGTCGAAGAAAAGTTTTTTTCCAAGCTCGACGCGTTCGACGAGCAGGGGATTATCGCGCGGCAGGTCGGGAATCGGAAACGTCGCGCTCATCTGAAATTCATACGGCGTAAATTTTGCCGGCAAATAAAGCGGCTTGGGATGCGCGCTGGCGATTTCAGTCTCGCTCAATTGCGTGACGCGATGCACGCGGAACGCGCCGGGTAGGTTCGCCACGAGCGCGGCGGAGATCGGGTCGCCGTCGCGCGAGTGCGTGGAAGAACCGTCCTTGGCGAATGACAGCGAACGCGGCGCGTGCAGCAGCGTGGCGAGGTCGAAATCCATTTCCACTTTAGTTTCATTGGTGATTGCCAGCGGCGCGGCGAGGGTGACGCGAACGGAATTGGTGTCGCGCGCCAAGTGGTAAGACCAGCCGTCGAGTTCGCCGCTGGCGTTGCGCCATAAGCCTTCGAGCGCGAGAAAAATGTAGCCGCCCTGCCAGCTCCAGTGCAGACCGTTGAGATTGGGATTGAGCGGATGGCTCGCCGGAAACTGCGCGCTGTCAGCGTGGTTCAAATTTGGGTTCAAGCCGACGAGAAAACGCACGGCGCGGAATTCGCCCGCCGGAATTTTGTCCAGGTGAACTGAATTGCGGTTGGCCTCGTAGTCCAGCCACGCGACGGAATTGGAAAGTTCCAGCCACGAACCGTCGTTGCGTTGCAGCGCAAAATCGCTGGCGAGGTAACTGACGCGCGTGATGGAAAATGTCTCGCCGCCGGTAGTCTGGTAACGGAAGGACGCGGGCTGGAGCGGTTCGCCGGAAACTTTGGGCGTGATTTCAACTTGCAGTGTGGCGGCGGAAAGTTCCACGCCACAGGCCATGGCGAGGGAAAATATGATAGTCCGCGTCCGGGTCATTTTGATTTGGATTCGTAGCCGCTGGCGTTCCACGTCAGCGTTGTGGTTTTCCCGGCGGCGGCGCTGGCCCCCGTTTTTGTGGGTGTCACCGGATGAGCGATGAAATTGGTCGTGACCGGTTCATGAATCGCGGTGACGAGACGACCGTTCGGATAACCATGATAGCGGCGACCCATGTTGTAAGGATAGACGGGCTGGCCAGCCGCATCAATCGTGATGAAATAGGCGAACGTGCCTTGCGGAAATTCTGGGGTGACGCACCAGCGTCCGTTTAGTTCGTCGAGATCAAAATCTTGACCGAGAATTTTTCCACTGTCGCCAAGGTAGGCATAGTCTTCGAGGTAATGGCCAAGCGGAAATTGTTCATTTACGTTCGGGCCGGTTTCGGAAGTGGTCAGCGTGGCGGAGCGATTTTGTTCGCGCGCCTCCCAGACGGGCAGGGTGTGGCGTCCGGTTTGCGCGAGATTGTCCGTGCCGTTCTTTCCGTTGCGCAACACAAAGCCGGAAGTCATCCGGCGCACGCCGCTCGCGGAGTTGGTCGCGTTCGCATAGCCGTAAGGCCCGTAGAGCGGATAGCCATCCTGCATCCAGCCGACGATGGGGGAATGTTTTTGCGGCGTGGTTTGGCTTTCGTGATAAGTCTTCGTGGTCACGTCAAAATCAACGTGGTCGCCGAGCAGGTAGCGCAAGGCGATGGGATTGGCGTGGTAATGATAACGTCCCCAGTTTTGCTGGTGCGCCAGTGCGGCGTCGAAAGTCCGTGACTCGTTCACATACGCGTCGCGGTTCCAGATGCGGTCGCCTTGACCGATGCCTGCGCGCGGGTCGGCGTCGCGGCCATTTCCATTCGAGTAGGAAAAGGCGTCGCCGGCATCAAACATCCGCACGCCGTCCACGAACATTCCGATCTCGCCGAGATGATTAAAATTATTTCCTTTCTGTTCCGTGGGATGCCGCGACATGGCAAAAATAAAATGCTGGTCGATGGGCAGATTCGGAAAACGTCCGTTGAGCCACGGCCCCATGATCTGGCTGCCCAGCCCCGTGCTGCGGATGTAAATCCAGTTAGCTGATGAAAGAATTTCCTGCACGCCGCAGTAGGCCGGTTGCGTTTGTGAGTTCCGGCCATTGCTCCACGTCGTCGAAGGTTGATCGGAGTTTTTTGCGGCATTGTCCTGGTAGATTTGTGCGAACTTGCCGGAGTTAAGCGTGAACCACGATGCTACCTGCGGGTCGGCGGCAAATGCGTTTGCTGCGGTAATGAACGACAATAGAGCTGAAAGCGATTTCATGTGCGCAGACTAGCATTCGTGACATTAAGGCGACGTTAAGAAAACATCTGGCTGTTTTATTCTCCCGCCCCTCGGTCTGGGGAGCGTCACGGTCCACCAAGTCAATCCCTCACGCAAATGGGGGATGTTCAAATTTTGTCGTTGCGATACTATTTTTACATTCATGTTAATCAAATTTTTTCCGGTCGGCTTTGCCGTTTTCGCGCTGGTGTGTGGCTTTGGTCAGATGGGTTTGCGTGCAGAAATTGCTCTGGAATCCGGCTGGGAAAATCCACCGAATGAAGCACGGCTCCGCGCCTACTGGTGGTGGCTCAACGGCAATGTTACCAAGGCCGCCATCACGCACGATCTGGAGCAGATGAAGGCCAAAGGCTTTGGCGGCGCATTGATTTGCGACGCGAACGGCGCGAGCCAGGACGGCAACGACACCGTGCCGCACGGCCCGACTTTTTTCTCGCCCGCATGGCGCGAGCTATACCAGCACACGCTGCGCGAGGCCGATCTGCTCGGCCTCGACCTGAGCCTGAACATCCAGAGCGGCTGGAATCTTGGCGGCCCGGTGGTCGCGCCGGAAGATGCTGCGAAAAAATATGTCTGGTCGGAGCTGAAAATTTCCGGCAGCACAAATGTCGTGGTGAAACTGCCGTCAGGAAAAGCGCGTGATGGTTTTTACCGTGATTCGTGCGCTGTTGCCTTTCCTGTCAAAAGTTCGCGCGCGCATGAGCCGTTGAAAAACTGGAAGCAAAAAGCCTTGCAGGAATCGCTCGTGCCATTTTCCGCGCCGGATTCTTCACCGCTGTTCGCGGAAATTCCCGCCACTGCCGGCGAGGAGGACGCCGATACGGCGGGCGTAATTGACCTGACCAAAAATATTTCCAGCGACGGAACGTTGCAGTGGGACGCGCCCGCCGGTGAATGGCAGATTCTCCGCTTCGGCTACACGATTGGCGATCATGCGTTCGTTTCCACCAGCAGCGAAGGGTGGAGCGGCTATGCGATTGATGTTTATAGCGCGACGGCGTTTCAACATTATTGGGACAAGATTGTCGAGCCACTGATTCAGGACGCCGGGCCGCTCGCGGGAAAAACGTTGAAGTATTTACACACGGACAGTTGGGAGGTGGAACTCGCCAACTGGACGCCGACGTTGCGCGCGGAATTTCAGAAACGGCGCGGCTACGATTTGCTTCCGTGGCTGCCGGTGCTCGCCGGGCGCATCGTGAATTCCCGTGCCGAGAGTGACCGTTTTCTTTTCGACTACCGCCGCACGCTCGGTGATCTGGCGATTGACGGTCATTACAAACTTTTCCGCGATAACGCCCACAAGCACGGCCTGCTCATCCATCCCGAATCCGGCGGCCCGCATGCCGTGCCGATTGACGCGCAGCAATGCCTCGGCATGGATGACGCGCCGATGAGCGAATTCTGGGCGTGGTCATGGACGCACCGCATCGGTGACGCGAATCGTTTCTTCGTGAAGCAGCCGGCGAGTGCCGCGCACACTTACGGCCGCAAATTTGTTTTCGCCGAAGGTTTCACGACTATCGGGCCGCATTGGCAGGAAAAACTTTGGGACAATCTGAAACCGAGTTTCGACAAGGCGCTATGCGAAGGTTTGAACCTGCTCGTGTGGCACGCGTTCGTCTGCTCGCCGGCGAGCGAAGGCATGCCCGGCCAGCAATATTTTGCCGGCACGCACCTGAATCCGAACGTGACGTGGTGGGAAAAATCCGCGCCGTTTTTTGGCTACATAAACCGCTGCCAGTGGCTGCTTCAGCAGGGAAACTTTCACGCGGACGTTTTGTATTATTACGGCGACGAGGTTCCGAATTTTACGCAATTCAAGCGCACCGATCCCGCGCACTGCCAGCCGGGCTATGACTACGACGTCATCACCGCCGAGGCGCTCATCCAGCGGGCAAGCGTGAAGGATGGAAAAATTTTTCTGCCGGACGGAATGAATTATCGCGTGCTCGTGCTGCCGGAGCGCGACGTGATTTCGCTGCCGGTGCTGAAGAAAATTTCCGAACTTGTGAAGGCGGGCGCAACGATCATTGGCCCGAAGCCGGCGCGCGGCGAAGTGCTGGATAATTTTGCGGCGACCGATGCCGCGATAAAAAAAATTGCGGATGAATTATGGGGCGGACAAACCGGTAACGGCCGTGTGATCACTGGCAAAACTGCGTGGCAGGTTCTGGAAGCAGATGGGGTAAAGCCTGATTGCGAAATCCAGGCGATAAATGGCGACTTTGATTTCATCCACCGGACGACGGAAGGTGCGGAAATTTATTTTATCGCTAACCGCACCAACTTGGCGGTGAGCGCAACGGCGGCGTTTGGGGTGACCGGCAAAGCACCGGAGTTGTGGAACGCGGTGACGGGCGAAAGAAAATTTGCCGTCGGCTATGAAGCAAGGAATGGAAAGACTTTTGTGCCGTTAGATTTTGATCCGTGCGGCTCCTGGTTTGTAGTCTTTCGCGAACCGGATTCAAAGCATCCGGCGACGCGATACGACAATCGGTTGATTTTGAAAACGGCGCGAGAAATTTCCGGTATGTGGACGGTTCACTTTGATCCGAAATGGGGCGGGCCGGACACCGCACAGTTTGATTCGCTGGTGAGCTGGCCGACGCGCGCGGAGCCGAGCATAAAATTTTATTCCGGCACGGCGACGTATGAAAAAACTTTTGAGGCTCCTGATTCAAAACTAAAATCCAAAACGTCAAAATTGCTGCTCGACCTTGGCAACGTTCACGAACTTGCGGAAGTGAAAGTAAATGGAAAATCCTGCGACATCGTTTGGTGCCCACCATTCCGCGTGGATATCACGGACGTGGTGAGGCCGGGAAAAAATCAATTGCAAATCGAAGTCGTGAACTTCTGGCCCAACCGCATCATCGGCGACGCCGGTCTGCCAAAAGAGCAGCGCCTCACGCGCACCAACATCCGCAAGCTGACGGCCAAAACGCCGCTCGAAGAAGCCGGCTTGCTAGGCCCAGTGACCCTGCTGGTGCAGGAATAATAAATTGGTTCCTCATGCCTTTTCCGCAAACGGCACACCAAACGGATCGGGCGGGGCGTTGAGAATTTCGCTGGTCAGTATTTCGGCCAGCGCGGCGGCTTCACCTTCAATTTGTCGCGCGAGCTTGGTGACGGCGTCCATGTCCTTGGCCTTGCCGAGTCGTTCGATTTCACCGAGCAGATAGTGCAGCGAGTCGCCGCCCATCGTGCCGGCGGCGCCTTTGAGCCGGTGCGCGGCGCTGGCGGTGGCGGCGGGGTCGCCGCTGGTCACGGCCTTCAGCAGCGCAGCGGTTTGCTTGGGCAGATCATCCAGAAACGCCTGCGCTGTCAAAGTAGCCATCTCCATGTCGTCCAGCATCCGGTTCATCAAGTCGGCGCGATTGAAAATGGCTTTGCCGGTGAGGGAGACAAAATTCGGCGAGAATTTTTTTTCGATGGGCGTTGAAATATTCTCCACGGCCGGTGTTTCGGCAGTAGGATTTTTTTCAACCGCAACCGGTTCTGAACTGGTTGTGCTGGCTGCCGGCGTTCCGTTGGTCGGCTGCCATTTTTCGAGCGCCGCCTTGAGCGCGTCCATCTGAATCGGTTTACCGAGGTAACCATCCATGCCGGCGGCTAAGCAACGTTGTTGATCGGCGGCGAGGACGTTGGCGGTGAGTGCGACGATGGGCAGTGTGCGGCTATGTTCGCCCGCCGCGCCGCTGCGGATGTTTTGTGTGGCTTCGTAGCCGTCCATCTCCGGCATCTGGCAATCCATCAGCACGAGGTCGAAATCCGGTGACTGTAACGCGGCGATGCCTTCTGCGGCGCTCCCGACCCCGCGCGGCCGGTGGCCGAGCTTCTCCAAAATTTTGCAGATGACCACGAGATTGGTGGAATTATCGTCGACAATGAGCACGCGCATCGGCGTGGTGTTGGTGGGGGAAAGTTTTTCCGGCACAGATTTGGGGACGGCAACGTTTTTCTGGAGGACATGTGCGAGACATTCCAAAAGTTGTGCGCGTCGGAACGGCTGGTTCAACTGGCCGGCAAAGCCTGATTGCGCCAGTTCGGCTGCGGTGGCACGGCAACCAAACGGCGTGAGCTTGACGAGTCGCACGTTGCGGAGGCGCGGATGGTTGCGAATATTTTCGGCGAAGGCGGCGGCATCTCCGGTGTCCTGACCGATGAGGACGACACTGAATGGCTCGCCGGTCGCGGCGCGTTGGGCGAGTTGGTTTTCCGCGTCGGGAAAATTTTCAGATAGGGCGTAGTTGCAGCCGATGGCGGAGAGTTGCTGCGCGATGACTTGCCGGTAGATGGCGCGGTTTTTTACCACGAGCACGCTGGTTCCGGAAAAAGTTTTTGTAGCGGGCGCGGCCGGAGGTTGTTTGTCCAGCGCGACGGTGAACCAGAATTCCGTGCCCGCGCCGACTTCGCTTTCGAGGCCGATCTGGCCACCCATCATTTCCGTGAGGTGCTTGGAGATGGCGAGGCCGAGGCCGGTGCCGCCAAATTTGCGCGTGGTGGAGCCGTCCACCTGCGTGAAGGAGTGGAACAGCGCGGACTGCCGGTCTTTCGGGATGCCGATGCCCGAATCTTTGACGGTGAACTTGAGCGTCGCGGATTTTTCATCCTCGGCGATGAGCGCGGCGCGCAGCACGACGCTGCCTTCGGCGGTGAACTTGATGGCGTTGCCGGCGAGGTTGATGAAAATCTGGCGCAGCCGCAGCGCATCGCCGCGCAACAGTTCGGGGACTTCCGGCGCGATGAAGCAGGCGAGCTGCAGGTTTTTTTCCGCCGTCTTGAACGCGAGCAGTTCGGTGGCGTCCTCCATCGTTTCACGCAGATTGAAGTCGAGTTTTTCGAGCGTGAGTTTTTGGGCCTCAATTTTGGAGAAGTCGAGGATGTCGTTGATGAGCGCGAGTAGCGATTCGCCGCTGTTCTTGAGCAGATGGGCGTATTGCTGTTGTTCGGCGGTGAGATCTGTTTGCAGGAGTAAAGTGGTCATGCCGATGACGCCATTCATCGGCGTGCGGATTTCATGGCTCATGTTCGCGAGGAAATGGCTCTTGGCGATGTTGGCCATCTCGGCCTTGAGCGCCATTTCGTTGGCGCGCGAGCTGGCGGCCTCGAGTTGCTCGTTGGATTCCTGCAACGCCCGATGGGCGCGCTCCTGCTGGGTGATGTCGCGGAAACTCCACACGCGTCCGGCGGGCACGCCGTCAGCCTGATGCGCGTGCGAGTAGCGTTCGATGACGCGGCGATCCGTCAAGGTGATGACTTCAAAACTGTCCTGTGTGCGGTCGGCATGAAGTTCCTTGATGCGCTCCAGAACTGTTTCCGGATCGCTCACTTTGGAAAGAAATTCCTCGATGAGCCGAGCTTCGTCCCAGTTTTTCAAATCCTTTGCCGAGAGCCGCCAAAGCTCTACGAATTGCGGGTTGAAGTTGACGATTTTTCCGTCGGTGTCCACTACGAGAATGCCGTCGGCGGTGGATTCCAGTGTGGCCTGCAATTGGGAGAAAGACTTTTTAAGTTCCAGTTCGGAATTTTTGCGCTCGGTGATGTCCTCTTTGATGGCGAGGTAATTGGTCACGTTGCCATTTTTGTCCTTGATGGGGGTGATGATGCCGGATTCCCAGAACAGCGTGCCGTTTTTTTTGCGGTTGCACAGTTCCCCGGTCCAGGTCATGCGCGCGCTCAAAGTTTCGCGGAGTATTTGATAGGTTTCAGCCGGCATGGTATTGCTCTTAAAGATGCGCGGCGACTGGCCGACCAGTTCCTGGCGAGAATATCCCGATAGGCTTAATTGTTTTTGGTTCACATATTCGATGCACTGCCGGGCGTCCGTGATGAGGATGCTGACGGGGCTTTGATCCAGCGCATGCCAAAGCATTTGCAACCGATCCACGGTGGCGCGGAGCAACTCCGTGCGCGTGGTGACTTCTTCCTCGAGCAGATGCTGGCGGTGGCGCATCAGGCCGATGATGAGCGTGGTAATCAAAGTGACAAACAGACCGCAACTGCCGACGAGCAAGCCAGCACGGTTCGGATGCGCAGCCATGAAGGCCGAGCCGGGCGTGACTGCCAAGGCATAAGCCTGGCCAAAGGCAAATACCGGCCGCACGATCCAGAGTGATTTTTCATTTGCCTGCAACAGCGTTTCTGCATCCGGGTGGATGGTTGAATCATCGCTCGGCCAGGAAGCGAGTGTGGTGGCAGGTTTTCCGTCTGCGAGCTGGAGCAGGTCGGCTGCCGCCACTTTGCCCTCGCCGGACGCGGCGGACAGCACATCGTCCAGCATCGGATCAAAACGCAACACAGCAACGGCGAAGCCCTTTAATTTTTTTTCCGCCCCGCCGGAGTTCTCGAATACCGGACGGACAACGAGGCTCACGTTTGGGGTGCCGTTCGGCTGGCCAAGGTTTACCGGGTCGGAAGCCGTAGAGAAACGCGTCGCACTGGCGGTCGCCAGCGCGCGGCCACAGGTGTTGTCCGCGGCGAGGTTGAAGCCGAGGATGGCCTGATTGCCAGCGAGCGGTTCGGTGTTGAGGATGGGGAAATAATTGGCGCGTAACGACGGTGAGATTTTTTCACCGGTAGAATTTTTTTCATACACATGAAAATCCGGCTGGCCGGATATTTTCTTGGCGTGTGACTGAAAGTCGGCCAGAGCATCGCCGGTCACCAACGGTGCCCAGGCCACGGCTTTGATGCCGCCACTGCTCGCGAGGTGGCTGGTGATCTGGCTAAATTGTTCCGCCGTCAGGTTGCTGTCGTTGGCGAGCAAATGTTCGAGGCCAGGTAGAACGGTGTCTTTCACGTCGCGAAATCCTTCACGGACGGCGGCGACCTGCGCCTCGGCAATCTGGCTGAAGGTGTCTTTGCGGTTAGACTGCTCGCGGGAATGAGCCAATTGCACGGCACACCAGGTGAGCAACAGCCCAGTTAATAAAACGGTGGCGGCTTCAAGATGTCGGAAATATTTTTTGACATAGCCGGAACTGCGTTCACGCCAGCGCCAGGCCTCGTAACTGCAGAATAAAATCAACAGCATGACCACCGTCAGACCAAGGGTTCCGGTGCGTTGCTGCCAGATGCGGAGATGCCAGTCTTTTACGGGAACATCTGCGCCGATGACCAGCAGGATTTTTCCTGTGCGAGGATCCTTGACTGGTGCGAAGGCGCTGATGAATGTTCCGTATTCATCGGTGTAAGGGCCTTCCAGTCCCGGCTCGCCGGTCAAAAAAATCTCCTCATTTTTTTTTGACGGGTTTTTATAGATGGTTCCAGGCTCCGAAGCCATTTGGCTGGTTGTCGGAATATTTTCCGGCCCGAACACAAGGTGACCGTCTTTTCGGGTTGTGCTCCAGATTTGCGTCAACCCCAGAGCCTGACCGTAGGCGGTTAATTCACCGCGGATGCGCTGATAGGCAGGGTTTTGTCGGTCGGATTCGTCAAAGCGCAATTGTTTCAGGAGATTTGCGTCAATCGTTCGTGCGATGCCGGTGGTTTGTTTGAGCAACTGATCGCTCCAGTCTTCCTCCGCCTGCCTGCCGGCCCACCAAGCGGTGATCCCACCTAAAACTAACACGGCAACGACTAGTGCCGGGAACCCCCAGCGCGCTAGCGGTTGGCGCGGTTTTATGTTTCCGGTGGAGTCACTCATGGGAGCAAATCAAAGTTTTATCATTTCCATGTGCTGATCCAGCCGTGTGAACTGGAAGGTGCGCAACACATTCGGGTTGGTGTAGATTACCTGCATCTTGCCGTTCAGCTTTTGCACGGCGCGGAGCAGGGTGACGACGAGATTCAGGCCCACCGAGTCCACCATTTTGGCACCGGACAATTCGAGCCGCAGCGTGCTCCATGCGGGCAGTTTATCCGTGCTGGCATTGATGATGTCCGCCAGATTTTCGCGCACGGCAGCGGCGTTGGTGCTGATGAGGTCGCCGGGCAGTTGCACGGTGAGCAGTCGTTTGGCTTCGTTCAATGACGTTTTCATGGATGGGTTTTATGGTTGAGGTGAAATTCCAAAATCACGGTCGCACCGCTGCGCTCGAAGTTGACGGCGTGGGCGAGGTTGAGCATGAAGATTAGCCCGCGATGCTCGTCGAGAATATTTTCGGCAGCGGTTTTCTCGTGTGCGGCAAAATCAAACTGGTGCCCGGGACCGGGGTCTTCGATCCAGATTTTGACCGCTTCAGCGGCGGGATGAAATCCGATTTGGAAGCGGATGCGTTTGGCCGCATCGCCGGTGCAGCCGTGCTTCATGGCATTCAACACCGCCTCGCGCGTGGCCAATAAAATGTCATGCTGCAAATGTTCCGTCAGGCTGGGAATGGCCTGTGCCAAATGCCAGGCCCAACGCTGTTCAAGCTGGTCAATTTCCTCGGCCTGCGCGCCGTGATATTCGTCGAGCAGCAGCGGGGAGAAAAATCCGGCGACGGCGGGATTGTTCGGCAGGCGGATACTGGCAAACATCACATCATCCTTTGCCTCGTGCAACTGCGGCAAAATTTCTCCGCGTTGCCGTGCGGTTTCCAGAAGATGCGCTGCGCAGAGCGGATGCACGTCGAGCTGTTCGGCCAATTCCTCCAGCCCGTCCGTCCAGCACAGGATGCTGCCGGTGTTGGTGGTGGAGATGGTTGTGACTTCCGTTTCGAGATTTTCAAACCAGCCGAGCGGTGCGCCGCCGGCCGTGCCAACGGGATACGCGCGGCCATCGGCACCAACATGGACGATGGCGGGTGTGCCGCAGGTGAGCACGGTCGCGGTGTGCTGCGTAAAATCCAGTGAGACCGAAAGTGCGGCCACGGAGGTTTCCACTTTTTCGCCCTGCCAGCGGAACTGGCCGGGCCGGTTCCATTCTTCGATGAGGAAGCGGTTGAATTGCTTGAAAATTTCCGGCATCGGCGTGGCGCACAGTTTCATGCCGCGCACCATGCCTTGAAAATACGCCGAGACAAACGCCGCGCGCAGGTCGTGGCCGGAAACATCCGTCAGCAGGCAGACGAGCCGCTCTGGCGTGGGCTGGAATTGTGCGAAAAAATCACCGCCCGCATCCTGCTTGGGATGAAAGCACACATCCACCGTGGCCGTGCCGCCGCCGGGCACGATGACGGCGCGGGTGTTGATCAGGTTTTTCTGGCTGCGGCCGAGACTGCGCACGGCGGCCTCGGTCTCGGCGAGATGCCGCAGGCGGTGGGTGGTGTCCACGGCGCGGGTGAGCGCGGGCAGCAGCTTCTGGATGTTGACCGGCTTGTCGAGAAAATCCGCCGCCCCGGCGCGCAGCGACTGGGTGATGAGGCTGCGTTCGTTTTCGCCGGTGAGAATGATCGTGGCGAGGCAGGAATCCTTTTGCTTGATGGCGGTGAGCAGTTCCAACCCGTTGCGTCCGGGCATGGAATAATCCGTGAGGACGGTATCAAACCATTTGTCGCCGCGCTCGGTGAGGAGGCTTTCGGCGGCGTCCGCGCAATCGGCGGTGGCCACGTCACAGCCGTTTTTTTCCAACGCGCGGCGCAGGTATTCACGACTAGTCGAATCATCCTCCACTACCATGACGCGCGGAGGCCGTTTCGACTTTGGATTGGCTGTGGGGTTCAGAATCACCGGTTTGCGGATTGAGCTTGCCAGCGTGTTATCGGCCGAACGGAGCGTAACTTGAGCCCGGCAATTTAATTCTGCATGGTTTCGCTAAAGAATCAGAACAGAAATCCGATAACGAGCGGAACGGGAATGATTTCTGGAAACAACACCACCGTCGCCATGCGGAGAAATCTGTCAGCGGCACGGGCGAAGGAGCTTTTCTCTGCCCTGCGGGACTTGGCGGAACGTTGCTCGCCCTTTTCGCATTCGCGCCGGCGGAAGTTGCACACCGCCTTTGAGGATGTCGAGGCGATGGCAGCCGATTTGCAGGAGGTCTCCGCCACGCTGGAAGAGCGATTTCTGGAGACGGCCAATATCCTGATGGAACTCGACGCGCACGGTGGCCATTTTGTGCGGCACAGCGAGAAACTAATCAACGTCGCGACTGGGCGCACGGGCGGGTCGGAAGTTTTTTTCACGGCCATGACGGTGCTCGATCCGCCGTTGAATTTTTTGAATGCCAGCCATGTGCAGATGAAGGCGCTGCTGGACCGGCTCACGCAGGATAACGAGGGGATCCTCGGCTTGATCAGTGGGCGTGAAGATTTGCAGCGCACCATGGCTCCGCTCAAATACATCCAGACTTCCTTTCGCGTGGAAGCGGCACCGCTGGGCGAGGAAGTGCAATTGATGTTTACTGCGTTGACGCAGGAGATTGAAAAACTTCATTCGCAGGTCAGCGATTTATTTTCTACCAAGTATGCCGAGCTGCAGAGCATTCAACTGACGATTGCCGAGGTCATTTCCCAGTTGCAGCTCCAGACGGACAATGTCTGGAAAAACATCGCGCGCGAAAAAAAGCACATCGACTCCACGCTCATGAAGTTGCAGAGCGAACTGATGGATAACCAGAAGCGCGAATCCAGCATCGTCGGCTTGAGCGGCCGGATTGCGCATGAAATTCAAACTATCGTCGTCGGTCTGCAATATCAGGACATCGTCAGCCAACGGCTTCAGCACACCACCAAAGCGCTGCTCGCCATCCGCGAACAGTTTGATGGCTCGGATGGTGGTATTGAGTTCATGGAACAGGCCTGCCGGCTCGAGTCCGCGCAGATTAAATCCGTGTGCGACGAACTGGCCGGGGCGGAAAAATCCATCAAAGTCGGCATTGATAATGTCCTTTCACAAATCGTGTCGTCATCCGAGAAATGCGTTTCCCTGCGTGAGTTTGAGGCGCTGACGGTTTCGGCGGATGGCATGGTGCAGGTGTTGTTGGATGTTTTTGCCACGGTGCAAAAACAGATTGGCACGACGGTCACAGGTTGCGCGTCGGCCGTGGAACTATTGCGGCCGATTGGCAACACGGCTTCAGGGCTTACGCGCATCGTGCACGATTTATCACAACGTATTCACTTGATCGGCCTCAATGCGCAAGTGCAGGCCGCGCAGGTGGCCGACGGCATGGGGCTGGAGGTCTTGTCCGCTCGCACCAGCGAAATTTCCCGCGAGACCAACCGTATCAGTGAGCAGATGGCCAGACAGCTTGACCGGCTGGTCTCCGGCCTGAATGAAAGCCTGCAGTCGCTGGAGAAATTGCACGCCGAGGCCAGCGCGCAACAGTCCGTCCTGATTGCCAAAGGCGGCGATTGTGAAAATCGGCTTCATGCCATGCGCGATAAGGCGCTGGCCTCGCTGATTGATATCCACGATTTGCTGAACGGCATCCGCACGCAGGGAGAAATGGTTCTGGACGCAGCCAACTATGTCAGCACCGCCGATGCGTCACTGGCGGAGCTTGAGGAAAAACTGTTGGTCGTGGCCGACTTGGCCGCTCAACAGATGGGTGAAAATCCGCAGCGCAAACGCAGCCTGGTCACGCGGTTCCGGCAAGATTACACGATGGCTTCCGAGCGCCGCGTTTATGAAACAACGCTCACGGGATCCGGTGCGGCAGATTCCGCCGTGGAGAGGGATGTTCCCGCCGCCACCGGCGCGGTTGAATTGTTTGACGCACCACCACCAGCCAACGGCGGGCAGACGGCGGTGCCGCTGCCCGCAGCGCCGCCCCAAACGCCCGCTGTTTCTGGAGTGAACGTTGAATTCTTTTGAAGCTTCATTCAAAAAGTTACATCGGTGCTCAAGTGTCAGTTGCAATCTGCCGACAAATCATCTGGCAGTCTGCTTTTTAACTGGCTGCCGGTAAGTTGGTTTTTACAAACGCTGAAACGATATGGGCAAAAGTATCATTACCGTTGACGATTCATCCACCATGAGACGGATGGTTTCGTTCACGCTCAAATCCGCCGGCTACGATGTCATCGAGGCTGAAGATGGCGCAAACGCGCTCAAGTTGCTCAAGACGCGCCCGGTGGACATGGTCATCTCCGACATCAATATGCCAAACATGGACGGCATCACGTTGACCAAGCAATTACGGACGATTCCGCATTACGCCCGCACTCCGATCATTTTGCTCACAACGGAATCCGATCCCGGCAAAAAAAATGAAGGCCGCGCCGCCGGAGCCACCGGCTGGATTGTGAAGCCATTCAATCAGGAACAGCTGCTGGCGGTCGTCAGTAAAGTGCTGCCGTCGTAACCGTTTTCCATGGCCCTCAACAACGAAGCCCTACAGCAGCAGCTCATCAACGATCTCATCGTAGAAAGCGGCGAAGGGCTGGATCGTTTTGACGCCGAAATGCTCCTGCTCGAAAAAGGCGCGGGCAAAAAAGATTCACTCAACATCGTCTTCCGCGCCATCCACACCATCAAAGGCACGGCGGGCTGCATCGGCCTTTCTAAAATCGAGTTGGTCGCCCACGTCGGCGAAAATCTCCTGAGCCTGCTGCGTGACGGCAAGTTGCAGATCACGCCGCCAATGATTTCCACGCTGCTCGAGTATTCCGATGCGCTAAAGGAAATGATGCGTTCGCTCGAACAGACCGGCACGCCAGGTGACACCGACTATTCTAACTTGCTGAAAAAATTGCAGCAGTTTGCCGCCGGCGAAAATCCAGCCGAAGAAAAAAAGCCGGAGCCGGTTGCCGCGGTTGAAAACTCCGTTGCCGCACCTGCGCCCGCTGCTGCTGTAGCTTCCGGCGCGTGGGGATTATTTTCCGACGAACCTGCCGCCGAGGAGCCTGCGCCCGCCGTTGCGCCGTCGTCGGACAAAGCTGAAAAGCAAGTGTGGGGATTGTTTGAAGATGAACCCGCCGCGCCCGCTACCGCCATCGAAGTGCCGGCACCCATAGAAAATGCCGCAGCCGGCGCGAAACCGTCGGCCGCGTCCGTTTCTGAAACCGCCATCCGCGTGGACGTGGGCCAGCTTGATAAGTTGATGAACTTGGTGGGCGAGCTAGTTTTAGCGCGCAACCAGATTTTGCAGTTCACCGCCGAGTCCACCGAGCCGACGCTGCTCAACGCGTCGCAACGGCTGAACATCATCACCACCGAGTTGCAGGAAAGCGTGATGAAAACGCGCATGCAGCCGATTGAAAATGTCTGGGCAAAATTTCCGCGCATCGTGCGCGACGTCTCGCGCGAGTTGGGCAAAAAAGTCCAGCTCGTGATGGAAGGCAGCGAGACGGAACTGGACCGCACCATCATCGAGGCGATCAAAGACCCGCTCACGCACATTCTCCGCAACTCGATTGATCACGGTTTCGAAAAGCCCGATGTTCGCGTCAAAGCGGGCAAGGCCGAGGAGGGCTTGCTCGTGCTGCGGGCGTTTCACGAGGGCGGCCAGGTCAACATTGAAATCATGGACGACGGCGGCGGCATCAATGTCGCACGGGTAAAAAACAAGGCGGTGGAAAAAGGTCTCGTCACCGCCGAGCACACGGCGCGCATGACCGATCGCGAAGTTTTCAACATGATTTTCCTGCCGGGATTTTCCACGGCGGAAAAAGTTACGAATGTATCCGGGCGCGGCGTGGGCATGGACGTGGTGAAAACGAACATCGAAAAAATTGGCGGATCGGTGGATGTGTTTAGCGAAACCGGGCAGGGGACGACGCTGAAAATTAAAATTCCGCTGACGCTCGCCATCATTCCCGCGCTCATTGTCACGAGCGGCGGCGAACGGTTTGCCATTCCGCAGGTCAGCTTGCTGGAACTGTTGCGACTCGATGGCGAGCAGGCCAAACAGGGAATCGAGATGCTTTACGGCTCGCCGGTTTATCGTCTGCGCGGTCAGTTGCTGCCGCTGATTTACCTCAATCGTGAGTTGAAGTTGGGCGAACCCAAACCGGAAGATGCCGTGCAAATTGTCGTGCTGCAGGCGGACGGACGTCAATTCGGCATGATCGTGGATGACATCAACGACACCGAGGAAATCGTCGTAAAACCTCTGGGAAAACAGCTCAAGGGGATTTCCTGTTTTGCCGGCGCGACCATCATGGGCGACGGCAAAGTTGCATTGATTCTGGACGTGCTGGGCATTGCCCAATATTCCAAAGTCATCTCCGAGGTGCGCGATAAGGCGGCGCTGGAGAAGACGAAAACCTTCGACCAGTCCGGTGAAAAACAGACGCTGCTCGTCTTCAACACGGGAAAAAATTCGCGGCTTGCCATTCCGCTTTCGACGGTGGCGCGGCTCGAGGAGTTTTCGCGCGAGTCGGTGGAAAATTCCGGCGGCCAGGAAGTCGTGCAATATCGCGGCCAGATTCTGCCGCTCATCCCCATCGCCAGATTTTTGTCGCCAGCCGAGGCCGCCGCAACGCCGGCTGACCCGATGCAAGTGGTGGTTTATTCCGAGCTCGGCCGCAGCGTTGGGTTGGTCGTCGGCAAGATCAACGACATCGTTCACGAGGCGATCACGGTGCGGCGCGAATCGCGACGCAATGGCATTTCCGGCTCGGCAGTGATCCAGAACCGCGTCACCGATTTGTTGGATGTGCCAGGAATTATCCGTGCCGCCGATCCGTCGTTCTACGAAAAATCCCAGGCGAATCCATGAGCCAGACGAAACAATTTTGCACGTTTTTTTTGAACGGCCTGTTCTTCGGCGTAGAAGTGCTGAACGTGCAGGAAGTGTTGCGTCACCAGCCGATGACGCGCGTGCCGCTGTCCTCGGGGACGGTGCGCGGCCTGATCAACTTACGCGGACAGATTGTGACCGCACTGGATTTGCGCCAGCGGCTGGAGTTGCCGGCGCGTGGCGCGGACGAGCAGCCGATGAATGTCGTCGTGCGCACGGCGGACGGTGCGGTGAGCCTGCTCGTGGATGAGATTGGCGATGTCGTGGAAATGTCTGATGACATTTTTGAGCGTCCGCCGGAAACCGTTACGGGCGTGGCGCGCGAGCTGGTGCTGGGCGTTTATAAAATGAAAGAACGCCTGCTGTTGATTTTGGACACGGAAAAAACCGTGAGCCTGACGTCCGCTTTGAAATCTGATTAAACCCCAACCGAGAAAAAATATGAACACCGAGACCCCCGCCCGCCGCGTCAGCCTCCCGACTGACCCGCACCGCCAGAACGGCCGCGCCAACGGCAACGGCAACGGCCATGGCCACCACGAATTTCACGATGATCCGCCGCCGGCGCGTAGCAGTGAACCCCCGCGCGGGCCGCGCGCCGGCTTGGCACTGGGACTGAAGACGAAAATCATTCTACCAGCGGCCTTGATTTTACTGGCGTGTCTGGGCGCGATTTATGTGACGGTGCGCCACGAGGCCACGGTGCTGGAGGCGTCACGCTTGGCGGCGCTGTCTTCGGCTGCACGCTCGGTGCAGGATAAGGTGGATCGTTGTTTGTTTGAGCGCTACGGTGATGTGCAGGCGTTTGCCTTGAACCGAACGGTTCATCGTGATCTGACCAAAGTGCCGGACACGGATAAAATGGGCTTGATTGGCCTGTTGAACGATTATGCCAAAAGCTACGGTTGTTATGATTTGAGCGTGATTTTGGACAATGCCGGCAACGTAGTGCTGGTCAATTCGATTTCGCCTTCGGGCGATCCGTTGCCCAACGCGCATTTGCTCATCGGCCAGAGTCTGGCCGACACGGAGGGCTACCGGCGCGCGGTCGCGGGTAAATTCACGACGGATACTTCGGCGGGTGCGTTAACCGGCAGCGTCGTTTCCCAGCCGGAAAAAAGCCCGATCATTGCCAAAGTTTATGGCGACAAGGCGCCGACCTGGACGATGACTTTTACCGCGCCGATTCGCGACAGCCAAACCGGGGAGATTCGTGGCTACTGGCAAAATTATTTTGACTGCGACATGATTGAAAAAATTGCTTTGTCAGAATATCCCGAGCAAAAGAAGCAGGGGCTGGTTTCGACTGAAATTCAGATTGTGGATGCGAAAGGCAATCTCATAGTGGACGCTGATCCATCGGAAACTGGCGACCAAAAACTGCGCTACGCGGACACGATGAAATACAATTTCAACGATGCTGGCGAAGACATTGGTATCGCCGCAAAAAAAACAGCAGACTCACAGGGAATAACTTCCTCGTCCGCCAAGAATGCCCGCATGAGTAAAATTGCCGGTCATCCGTTTGTTCAGCCGGGTGGTTTTGCTAAGAGTGTGAACACGCTCGGTTTTTCTGGCAGTGGCTTCACGACCTACGTTCGCACGGAACCTCAAGAGCTGTTTGCCGTCACCAATACCATGAAATCCGCGACGATGATCACCACCGTTGTCGGTCTAGCGCTGGGTGTATCCGTGCTCTGGCTGGTGGCGCGAAAAATTGTCGGCGGCGTGGTGCAGGTCAAAGAGGCTGTAGTTGGCCTTGCGGCTGGCGACATTAGTCACGATGTGCCGGTAAATTCCAACGACGAAGTTGGCGCAATGGCGGCGGCATTCAATCGGGCGCGGCAGGGTTTGCGCCAGACGTTTGGTCAGGACGAAATCAACTGGAACGGGATGGCGGAAATCAAAGGCAAGGACGAGGCTTTGAACCGTTCGCAGGCGGTTTTGGAATTCAATCTGGACGGCACGGTGACGGCGGCCAATGAAGTTTTTTTGAAACTTACCGGCTATTCAATTGACGATGTAAAGGGCCGTCATCACAGCCTGTTTGTCAGTCAGTCGCAGCGCGAAACTGTGGAATATCGCCAGCTCTGGAGTGATCTGGCCGGCGGAAAATCTTTTAACGGCGAGGTCACGCGCATCGCGAAAGGCGGACGCGAACTTTACTTCCAGTCCACCGTCCAGCCAATTTTGAACGCCAAAGGAGAAATCATGAAAGTGGTGGAAATCAGCACGGACAACACGGCGCGTCAGGTGGAGCTGAAGGTGATGAATGATATCATCAACACGACTTGCATTGTATCCGAAGCGGATTTGAAGGGCGACATTTTGCGTGTGAACCAGAAATTTATTGAGGTTTCAAAATACAGCCGCGAGGAATTGATCGGCAAAGGCCACAACACCACGCGCCATCCGGATATGTCCAAGGACGTTTTCCGCGAAATGTGGGCCACTATCGGCAAGGGCAATATCTTTCGCGGCGTGGTCAAAAATCGTGCCAAGGACGGCACGCCGTATTATGTAGACGCGGTTATCGCCCCAATTCCTGGTGAAAACGGCAAGCCGAAAAAATACATCGGCGTGCGGTATGAAATCACTGCGTCAGAATACGAGCGCCAAAATGCACGGGGGATTTTGAATGCGATTGACAGCACGTATACCTACATTGAATTCAATACGAAAGGCGAAGTCATCACAGCCAATCCGAATTTCCTCAAGACGCTCGGCTATCAACTCAGCGAAATCACGGGCAAGCACCACCGCATGTTCGTTGAATCTAGTTATGCAAATACACCGGCTTACAATCAGTTCTGGACCGACTTGAATAACGGCCAGAACAAGACGGATGTGTTCAAACGTATTACCAAAGATGGTCGCGAAATCTACATCCAGGCCGTCTATGCGCCGGTGAAAGATGAAATGGGGCGCGTAACCAAAATTGTCAAGATTGCTACCGATGTGACGGATCAAAAAGTCGCTGCTTTCAATAGCAAACGGCAGATTGATGAATTGAATCGCACGCAGGCAGTCATTGAGTTTACCAACGAAGGCATGTGCATCACGGCCAATGATAATTTCTGTAACGTCATGGGCTATCGTCTGGATGAAATCACCGGCAAGCACCACAGCACCTTTGTGGAGCCGGCCTGCCGCGACAGTTCGGAATATCGCCAGTTCTGGCTCGATCTGAACGATGGTAAATTTCAGACTGCCGAATACAAACGGGTGGCCAAAGGGGGGAAGGAAGTTTGGATTCAAGCCACCTACAATCCGCAGTTCGATGTCAACGGCAAGGTGAACAAGGTGGTTGAATTTGCTACCGACATCACCGCGCGCAAAATTGCCGAGGCCAATCTCAAGACTACTATAACGGTGGTTAACCAAAATTCACAGTCCATCGCCTCTGCAGCCGAGGAATTGACAGCAACCAGCCAGCAGATGAGTTCGAACTCCGAGGAAACTTCCGCGCAGGCCAACGTCGTTGCCGCCGCTTCCGAGCAGGTCAGCAAAAATATTGCGACTGTCGCCGCGAGCGCCGAGGAGATGACGGCGAGCGTCCGCGAAATCGCCAAAAACGCGAACGAAGCGACGAAAGTTGCCAACGACGCCGTGCGCGTGGCGGGCGAAACGAACAGCACCATCGCCAAACTGGGTATTAGCAGTGAGGAAATCGGCCAGGTCATCAAGGTCATCACCGGCATCGCGCAGCAGACGAATTTGCTCGCGCTCAACGCCACCATCGAGGCCGCCCGTGCGGGTGAAGCGGGCAAAGGTTTCGCGGTTGTTGCCAATGAGGTGAAAGAACTCGCCAAGCAGACGGCGACGGCGACGGAAGATATCGGCCACAAGATCGAAGCGATTCAAAACGACACCAAAGGCGCTGTTTCTGCCATCACGCAAATCAGCCAAGTCATCAGCCGCATCAACGACATCTCCAACACCATCGCCAGCGCCGTCGAGGAACAATCCGCGACGACGAATGAAATCGCCCGCAACGCCTCTGAGGCTGCGCGCGGCAGCACGGAAATTTCCCGCAACATCAGCAACGTCAGCGTTGCCGCGAAGAACACCAGCGAGGGCGCAACGAACACGTTGAGTGCCGCCACCGAGCTGTCCAAGCTCGCGTCCGACCTCAAGCGCGTTGTGGAGCAGGCGAAAATGTAAACCGTTCCAGGGAAAAAGGAGACCATCATGAAAATGCTCATCGTGGATGACTCGAAGGCAATGCGGAGCTTTCTGCAACACATAGCCGGCGAATTGTCTTTCAAGACCGAGGAGGCCGAGGACGGCCGCGCCGGTTTGCACAAACTCATCAAAAATGATCCGAGCGAGCCGTTTGACGTCGCGCTGGTGGATTGGGACATGCCGGTGATGAATGGGCTGGAACTCGTTCAAACCTTGCGCCGCAACCCGGATTTCAGCGCCGTCAAGTTGATGATGGTCACCACGCAAAACACTCCCGAGCGCGTGATGGCAGCGTTGGAAGCCGGCGCGGATGATTTTTTGATGAAGCCCGTCACCAAAGAATCGCTGGAGGAAAAATTGCAGATTCTCGGCGTGGTTTGAATCCCGCCAAAAATTATTGTGCCAAAAATTCGAGCATTGGTCGTAGATGACGCGGTGGTGATGCGGAAAATTATCGCCGAAGCCTTGTCTCGCGACAGCGATATCGAAGTTGTGGGCGTCGCCGCTAACGGCAGCATCGCGCTGCAAAAACTCACGCAGGTCAATCCAGATGTCATCACGCTCGATGTGGAGATGCCAGACATGGATGGCCTCGCGACGTTGCGGGAAATCCGCAAAACACATCCTAAATTGCCGGTCATCATGTTCAGCACGCTCACCTCGCGCGGCGCAGAGACCACGCTGGACGCGCTGTCCGCCGGTGCGACAGATTACGTCGCCAAGCCGTCCAACATGGGCAATGTCGGCGAATGCATCCAGCGGTTGCAGGCGGAACTTATTGCCAAAGTAAAAGTGCATTGCCGCCACCTTGGCGTGGAGAACGCGCATGCGGCACCGAAAATCTTTACGGCCACGCCGCGTCCAATTGTCCCGGTGCTGCCGTCGTCGCGGACACCCGTTGAAATGGTCTGCCTCGGCACTTCCACCGGCGGACCGAACGCGCTGGCGGATGTTTTCAAAAATGTGCCGTCGGATTTTCCCGTGCCGATCGTCATCGTGCAACACATGCCGCCGCTGTTCACAGCGATGCTGGCCGACCGGTTGAGTTCCACGACGCCGATAAAATTTCACGAAGGCGTGGAAGGGCAATTGATTGAATCCGGCCACGCCTACATCGCGCCCGGCGGTCGGCACATGGAAGTTTTACGTCTCGGCGGACAGTTGCGGGTGCATCTCACGGATGCGCCGCCGGAAAATTCCTGCCGTCCGGCGGTGGATGTTTTATTCCGTAGCGTGGTCGCGGCGTGTGGCGGTAATGTGCTTGGCGTCATCATGACCGGCATGGGGCAGGATGGCTTGCGCGGTTGTGAAATTATCCGCGAGAAACGCGGGCAGATTGTCGTGCAAGACGAGGCCACGAGTGTGGTTTGGGGCATGCCCGGCTACGTCGCCCAGGCTGGCTACGCGGACAAGATTGTGCCATTGAACCAGATTGCGTTGGAGATGATCCAGCGCACCCGCCACTCCCGGCGCTTTGCAGCCGCCTAAATTTCATGGCTATCACCAAGGCAGATTTTGAATATGTCGCGCAACTGGCCCGCAGCCAGGCGGCCATCGTCTTGGAGCCGGGCAAGGAATACCTCGTCGAAAACCGTCTCGGCTCGCTGGCGCAACGCGAGGGTTTTCCCACGCTTGAGGCGTTCATCGGGAAAATGCGCAGCGAAAAAATCATCAATGGCCTGCATCACAAAACCATTGATGCGCTGACGACCAACGAGACGTTGTTCTTTCGCGATTTCAACCCGTTCGAGGCGCTGCGAAAAACAATTTTACCGAAGTTCATCGAAACGCGTGGCGCGAGCCGGCAGCTTACGGTTTGGTCGGCCGCGTGTTCTACCGGGCAGGAACCATACAGCCTGGCCATGCTCATCCGCGAAAAATTTCCGCAACTCAACGACTGGCGCATCACTATTCTCGCGACCGACCTTTCACCGACCGTCCTGCGGGTGGCTGGCGAGGGGAGCTACTCGCAGTTCGAGGTCAACCGTGGATTACCGGCGGTGTATCTGGTGAAATATTTTTCCAAGCAGAACGACCGCTGGGTCATCAAGGACGAGATTAAAAAAATGGTGCAGTTCAAGCCGATGAATCTCATCGAACCGTGGCCCATGATGCCGCCATGCGACCTCGTGTTCATCCGCAATGTGATGATTTATTTTGACGTGGAGACAAAGAAAAGCATCCTAAAAAAAATCCGCGCCTGCATGCTGCCGCACAGTTTTCTTTTTCTGGGCACGGCCGAGACGACGTTGAATCTTGACCCCGCGTTTGTTTCCGAGACCGTGGACAAGGCTGCCGTCTACCGGCTGACCTGACAGAAGCTTATTTCTGCACTAGATTTTCGCCAATGAAGATGCGGTAATCTTTGATGTGGCCGCCACCATCGCCTTGTCTGGGAACGTAGCGGAAGCCAGAAATCACCTGCGATTTTCCAAGGTTGAGAATCAATCGATGCGGATGGTCGGGGGAATTGTTTTTCCATTCCGTATGCCAGAAATTCGCCGTCTGGCCGTCAATCGCGTTTTCCGCCGCGCCGTCTTCGCCGTTCCGTTCCTCGCTATCAACATAGGCAATCGTCCAGCCGTTGTGGCTGATGGCGTTGCCGTTGGTATCGAGCAAATCCAGTTCGGCGACGGCAGCGAAGGGTTTGCCGTCGTGGGCGTTCAAGCTTTCGAGGCAGAAAAATTTTCCGGTGACGGGGGAAATAAAGTTGATGTCCTGCGTGTCGCTGCCGGGCTTGAAGCAGCCTTCAATCTTCGTGGAACCCGCTGCGTCGAGGTTGAGTTTTACCGGGGCGCGATGCGTCAGGGCGAAATCGTTTTCAGGATGGAGTTCGTCAAGAATCGGTTTTGCCAGACCGGCGACGACAGGTTTTTGCGGGCCGGTGTAGTCAAGAATCATAATTTCATTTTCGCCGGCGCGCAGCCAGCAGCCGGGCGCGTAGGCTGTTTGCGACGGGCCGATGTTCCAGAAGCGCCCGAGGCAATGACCGTTCACCCACAAATCGCCTTTGCCCCAGCCGCGCAAATCCAGAAATGTGTCGCCGGCCTTTTGGAGATTGAAAGTGCCGCGCCAGAACGCCGGGGCGCTTGAACCATGTTTCTCGCCGGTGAATTTCAATCCCGCGATCATCTTCTCGTCCAGGGGCAGATTAAAAATCTCCCAGCCCTTCAAAACTTCGCCATCGAGTTTTACCGGCGCGATGATGCCTTTGCGGTCGGCCATCTCCGGGCCGAAATTGATGCGGCCCATCGGTTCGACGAGGATGTCGAGTTGCGC
This sequence comes from uncultured Verrucomicrobia subdivision 3 bacterium, assembly GCA_903827955.1. Classification (GTDB taxonomy): domain Bacteria; phylum Verrucomicrobiota; class Verrucomicrobiia; order Limisphaerales; family UBA11358; genus UBA11358. Next base: position 64,690 of record CAIKKJ010000061.1, on the reverse strand, counting down.
GTCTTTTTCGCGCGCGGGTAAAGAAACTTTTGCGTTCGCGCTGCGGCGATCCAAAATTCCGACGCGTTTTCCATCAATGAATACAAAGCCAAAATCGTGAATCGCCGCCGCTTCGAGCGTCGTCGCCGCGCCCGTCGGAATTTTCGTGCGCAACAAAAAACAGCCGTAACCTTGGTCGTAAGCTTCCATGTTGCGCGGCGTTTTGTCTTTGATTGCCGCCGGCAAATTATCAAACAGCGGCGCAACTTGATTCAATTCCACCGGTGCAAAACTGATGACGGGATTTTGCGCGGGTGGCTCCGGGAGTTTTTCACCAGGCAAAAGATATTTCGAAAACAGTTCGCGCGTTTGGAAAAATTTTGGCGTGGCCCAACCGGCTTCGCTGATGGGCGCGTCGTAGTCGTAGCTGGAAGTGTCGGGTTTGAATGGGCGGTCGCAGCCGGACCATAATCCAAAGGTGGTGCCGCCGTGCGCCATGTAGATGCTGAAGGAGGCGTTCATGTCCAGCATGGTTTTGAGATTGGTGAGATATTTTTGCGCGTCGCCGTAATGATGTTTTACCCCCCAAGTGTCGAACCAGCCGGGATAAAATTCGCTGCAAATGAGCGGGCCGGTGGGCTGGAGTTTCCGAACCTTGGTAAAGTTTTTCTCCACATCGCTGCCAAAATTTCCGGCCTGAAACAGATTGGTGAGCCTGCCGTTCTTCATCTGGTCGGGCGGATTGCATTCGAAGAGCGGCACGTCAAAGCCCCCGTCCACCAAGGCTTTTCTGATTTCATCCATGTAGGCGGCGTCTTTGCCGAAGAAGCCGTATTCGTTCTCGACCTGCGCCATGATGATGGGGCCGCCGTGCGTGATTTGTAGCGGACCGAGCACGCGGCCGACTTCTTTGAGATACGTTTTTACCGCATTGAGATAGTTCGGGTCGCGGCTGCGGAGCTTGATGTCGTCGTATTTTAACAGCCACCACGGCGTGCCGCCCATTTCCCATTCGGCGCATGAATAGGGACCGGGACGCAAAATGACCCACAAGCCTTCTTCCTGCGCGAGGCGGCAGAACTCCGCGTCGTCAGCCTGACCGGTCCAGACGTATTCACCGGGATGCGGTTCGTGCAGATTCCAAAACAGGTAGGCGCAAACGGTGTTCAAACCCATCGCCTTGGCCATCTGCAAGCGGTGGCGCCAATATTCCATCGGCACGCGGGCGGCGTGGATTTCACCGCAGCGGATTTGCAGGCGTTGGCCGTCGAGGAGAAAATCATTGGTGCCGATGGCGAAGGTGTGGCGCGGTAAGTCAGCGGCGGCGGCTGAAAAAATTTGCGCGGCGAAAATGCTGGCGAGCAGTCCGGGCAGCAGTGTGGATTTGATTTTCATGGCAAAGCGGTTGTTCAAGTCGAATGGTGCGGGGCGTTCTAACAATACGACCAGAAAGAATCAAGTCCACGAACGGGGCAGGTGCAAATCGCGGCGGTTGTGATGAACCCACCGGTAAAAATACCGCTAAATAATTAAAACAAATTCAAAATCGGCTGTTCGCATGTGGCAAAAAAAGTTTTGTCGCGGACAAATCGTGCGTGTGTTAGATTTTCGGCATCATGGCGCGGGCGATTACAGAACAGAAATTTAACCGTTTTCACCTCCGGGAACAGCTCAACACCGGTGGGATGTCCGAAATCTGGCTGGTCACGGACGGGCGCGGCAAGCCGTATGCGCTGCGGAAATTGAAGCGCGAACTGCGCTTCAACTTCACGGCGCGCCGCCGATTCCTCCGTGGTTGCGAAATTTTGGAACAGCTTGTGGACAAAGATCACATCGTCGGCTACGTCGAACACGGCAAGGCGGAAGGCACCTGCTACCTTGTCATGGATTACATCGAGGCGGAAAATTTGAAGGTGCTTTATGCGCGGCAGGATCCGGTGTTGCAGGAAAACGTGGCGCAAATACTCATTGATTCGGCCACGGCTTTGAGCCACGTCCACGAGGCGGGCTATATGCACCTAGATTTCAAACCGGAAAATATTCTGGTGACGCGCAACGCGGCGGTGCGCCTGATTGATTTTGACATGGCGCTGCCGATTCCCGAAAAGCCGAAGAAACTTGCTAAAAATCCCGGCACGCCTGGTTACATGGCGCCGGAGCAGTTGCGGCGTGAGCCGGTGGACGGGCGCGCAGATATTTTTGCATTCGGTGTGGCGGCGTATGAACTGCTCGCCAATCAAAAACCATTTTCGGGTGATTCCCCAGGGGAAATTCTTGCCGCACAAATGAATCCGGCCGGACCGATTTCATTGCGCCAGCATAATCCCGATGTTCCGCCCGCACTGGAAAAAGTTGTGATGAAATGTCTCGAGCGTGACCCTGACCGGCGCTATCCGTTTTGCGGTGTTATGCTGCGTGATTTGCAGAACGCACTTTATGTCTAGCCCACGCCGAGAAATTCGTCGTCCGTTTTGAGATTTAGTCCCAGCAAGACGTAGTCGTGCGTCACGGCCTTCATGTCCACGACATAATCCGGCAAGTGCATCAGCGGGCTGAAGCCGAGGTGCGAGAGCGTTTTGAGTGCGATCTTGCGCTCGCCGTTGACCTCGGCTTCCAGCCGCCTTAATCCGCAATGCCGCGCGATCTCCATCAGTTCGCCGACCAAAATTTTTGAGACGTCGCGTCCGCGATACTCTGGGTGGGTGAGCAGGGTGATCAACCCGATGTGTCGCTTCCAACCGCCGAGCCGTTGATGCAGTGTGGCTTCGCCGATGATTTTTTGTCCGTGCAACATGAGCAACGGGAGGTTGCGGTCAAAGTCCGCCTGCCGACACCATTGGCGGACGACTTCGCGGTTGAGAATCGGCTGCTTTATGAACAACCGTTCCTCTTCCGGCACCGAGAGGAGAAATTTGTGGAGCCGCACGTCGTCGCGTTTTGCCAGAGGACGGACGGTAATGTGTGTGCCGTCGCGCAATTTTAGCGACAGCGGGAATTTATCGAGTGTGTGTTCGGTGAGCATGGTTTTATAATTTGAGGGTGACGTCGTTTTCTGCAATAAAACTGTTGGTCGCCGTCTTGGTGGACTCGTTGGTCGTGGTGGTTTTTGTTGTCGCTTCGCTAAATAAATTTTCCTCCGGAATCCGCATTCCGTAGAAGGAGCGGTGGACGAACTTCAGCGCGATTGCGAGAAATACGCAGGCGATGAGCAGCTTCAAATGTTTATTTTGCATCGTCACCGCGATCTCTACCGCGAGCAGGCCGAATAACGTGGTGAATTTGATTACGGGATTTAGCGCGACGGAGGACGTGTCTTTGAATGGGTCGCCCACGGTGTCGCCCACAATCGTCGCCGCGTGCAACGCCGTGCCCTTCATTTTCAAATCCACCTCGACGATTTTTTTTGCGTTGTCCCACGCGCCGCCGGCGTTGGCCATGAAAATTGCCTGGAATAATCCGAAGAACGCGATGGCCACAAGGTAGCCGATGAAGAAATACGGATTAAAAAACGCCAGCGACAGCGTCAGACAGAAAATCACGATGAAGATATTCCACATTCCTTTTTGCGCATAAACCGTGCAGATCCGGACGACCTCCTTGCTATCTTTTTCCGAAGCGGTGGTGGCGTCGAGCTTGATATTTTTTTGGATGAACACGACGGCGCGATATGCGCCGGTGACGACCGCTTGACAAGACGCGCCGGTGAACCAGTAAATCACCGCGCCGCCCATCAGCAGGCCGAGGATGATTTCCGGCTGCACCAAGCTCAAGTGCGCGACCACGCCGCCGAACATGTTTTCGAGCAATATGATGATGCCGAACACCATCGTCGTTGCGCCGACGACCGCCGTGCCGATGAGCACCGGCTTAGCCGTGGCCTTGAAGGTGTTGCCCGCGCCGTCGTTTTTCTCGAGCTGATGCTTGGCATTTTCAAAGTCTGGCTTGAAGCCGAACTGGTTTTGGATTTCCCGCGCCACATTTGGTTGCGCCTCGATGCGACTCAATTCATAAACGGATTGCGCGTTGTCCGTCACCGGCCCGTAGCTATCTACGGCAATCGTCACCGGCCCCATTCCCAGAAATCCAAACGCGACAAGGCCGAACGCAAAAATCGGTGCGGCGAAAATAAATTTTTCCGGCATCAACGCCACGATGGGCGAACCATCGAAGGTCGCGATCAGCCAGCCGGCGAGCATCAGGCCAAGGATGCACAGGCCCATCCAGAACGCGGAATAGTTTCCCGCCACGAAGCCGGACAAAATGTTCAGCGAAGCGCCGCCGTTTTTCGAGCAGGTCGTGATTTCCTTGACGTGCTGCGAATGCGTGCTGGTGAAAACTCTTGTGAATTCAGGAATTAGCGCCCCTGCAATCGTGCCGCACGAAACAATGGCTGATAAAACCCACCACAATTTGCCGTTCATGCCGGATTGATGCGCGAGCAGCAGCCAGCTTGCGGCGAAGGTGACGCCGATGGAAGTTAGCGACGTGATCCAGACCAGATTGGTCAGCGGAATTTCAAAATCGAAATCACGTTGACCACTGAATTTGGCGCGCGTCACGGCGTCGTTTATAAAATATGAAATGAGCGATGTGCCAATCATTAGCGCCCGCATCACAAACAGCCACACGATGAGCGTCGCGCAAACCAGCGGCGAATCGGCCAGCGCAAACGCAAGGAACGCGATGAGCGCCACGCCGGTCACGCCATAGGTTTCGAAGCCGTCGGCGGTTGGGCCGACGGAATCGCCGGCGTTGTCACCCGTGCAATCAGCGATGACGCCGGGATTTTTCGGGTCGTCCTCCGGCAGCTTGAAAATGATTTTCATCAGGTCACTGCCGATGTCGGCGATTTTGGTGAAGATGCCGCCGCCGATGCGCAGCACGCTTGCGCCGAGCGATTCGCCGATGGCAAAACCGATGAAGCACGGGCCGATCAGATTGCCCGGCAAAAAAATCAAAATGGAAATCATGAAAAAAAGTTCCACGCAGACGAGCAGTAGGCCGATGCTCATGCCGGAACGCAACGGGATGCCGATGATACTGATTGGATTGCCGCGCAGGGCGGCGAACGCCGTGCGTGAGTTGGCGGTGGTGTTGATGCGGATGCCAAACCACGCGACGCCATAGCTGCCGAGGATGCCAAGCACGGAACAGCAGAGGATGATCAGCGTCTGGCCAACCACCTGGCCAGTTGTGAGCGACTGTTTGGTGACGGGGTCAATGTGCTCGGTGAGGAAGCCAAAATAATAAATCATGCACCCCGCGATCAGCAGCCAGAGTGCGGCGAGAAATTTTCCCTGTTGCCACAGATACGTTTTGCAAGTTTCCCAAATCATTTTGGAAACGCTGGCCATGGCCGCATGGACCGGCAACCGTTGTGTCTGGCGAAACTGCGCGATGCCGAAGGCTGCACCGCCGGCGCACAACAGGAGTCCCAGCCACATCATCGTTACGCCGCTGGCACCGCCGAGCGAATCGAATTTCACCGCGTCGAGCGGCGGAATCTTGAGGTCGGCATCACTGGCGTGCAGCGAGGCGGCGGAGGCGAGCAGGCTGCCAACCGTCGTGGCCAGCCGGGTTGTTTTGTTGGATAGCATATGTTTTGTTATCGTTTCAAAATTAAACTAACTGAACTAAAAAAACTGTTCACACAGTAAAACTGATTTAAAGGCGCCGAAAGGTCTGGCCGCGGTTTGTTTTTCTATTTGCAAGAATTGGCGAGCGCTGACCCTCAAACCCCAAGCACGCCGAGGCAAGTGCGGCGGAAAATTTCCTGCGGGCTGCCGGTGGCGGTGACGGTGCGCAACAGTTTGCGCTCGGCGTAGAAGTCAATCAACGGACGGGTGTTTTGTTCGTAGGCCGCCATGCGGACCTGAACTGATTCCGGCCGGTCATCCTCACGCTGGATCAGTTTGGCGCCACAACCATCACAGACGCCGGGGCGTTGCGATGGCTGCGAGGCGAGGTGATAGACGGCCTTGCAATGGGCGCAGGTGCGGCGGCCGGAAAGTCGCGTGATGATTTTTTCCAGCGGTAGGTCATAGTTGATCACGGCATCGAGCGAAATGTTTTCGGATTGTAATAGTTTCTCCAAAGCCTCGGCTTGAGCAACCGTTCGCGGAAAGCCATCCAATAGAAAACCGCCGGAACAGCGCAGGCAGCGGATACGTTCGGTGACAATTGCCAAAACTGTGTCGTCCGGCACCAGCGCACCTCGGCGCATGAAGTCGAGCGCGGCGCGGCCGGTGACGGACAAGTTTTCTTCGCAGGATATTTTTTCATCACGAAAAACATCGCCGGTTGAAAGTTGGCACGCACCAAAACGCTCGTGGATCATTTCTGCCTGTGTGCCTTTGCCCACGCCGGGCGCGCCGAGCAATACCAGCCGGAGCGGCTTTCCATTCGGGATGCGCGCCGGCATCTGGCAGAGAGATTCACCGCCTTTCAACCACGCGGTGCGGTCGTGTCTGGGAAGTTTGATCGGCGATGATGTATTCGAAAGATTAATGCAGACAGCGTAGCACAATTAGATAAATTGCCAACGGGTTGCGGATATATTCCCCAAAAATGTCATTACTTTAGCAAAAAATGTGTGCCGCCGGTGAATGCGCATTGGGCAAAATTGTTCTGCTTTTCCGCAAGCATTGTGTGGTGACCGCTAGTCGTTGGGCCTAATGTGGCGAAGTTGTGGATGCTGTCATTTCCAAATCCGATACGATGATACAAGCGCTGAAAAAGAAACAGCCGCTGGTGTTTCACACGCCGTTGCGAGAATCGGTTTTCAACCGGCCCAAGGATACGCTCGGAGACCGTTTCGTCTATGCCGTCATCTCGTCCCGGGCTGGCGGGCTGTCGCTGGGGGTGAACATGAATCCCGACCGGCGTTGCAACTTTGATTGCGCGTATTGTGAGGTTGACCGAGGTGGTGTCCCGACCGAACGGAGGCTGGCGGTGGAGGTGATGGCGACAGAGTTGCGCCGCGCCTTGCGCGAGGTGGAGCTGGGACAACTGCGGCTGCGGCCAGGCTACCGGTTTTTGCCTGAGGAACTGCTAAGACTGCGGCATGTCGCATTGAGCGGTGACGGCGAGCCGACACTCGCGACCAATTTTAAAGAGGCACTGGAGGCGGTTGTCCGTGTTCGTGCGCTGGGCGGGTTTTTCAAAATCGTGCTCATCACGAACGGAACGGGACTTGATTTACCGGAGGTGCAGCACGGTTTGGAGTTTTTGACGAAGTCGGATGAAATCTGGATCAAGCTGGACGGCGGCACACAGGTTTTTTTGAACAAAGTGAACCGGCCGGATGTGAAACTGGAAAAAATCCTCGCCAACATCCTGCTAGTGGGACGTCAGCGCCCGGTGGTGATTCAAAGTTTGTTCGCCGCCATTCAAGGCGATGAACCGCCGGCTGAGGAAATAAAACAATACGCGCAGCGCCTCAAGGAATTGAAGGACGACGGCGCGCAGATTTCGCTGGTGCAGATTTATTCCGCCGCGCGGCCCGGGGCGAGTTCTGAATGGGGACACCTGCCGCTGCGCGTGCTTTCGCAGATCGCGCAGACAGTCCGCCAGCAAACCGGGCTGCGCGCGGAAGTTTTCTAGCCGCCGGACGGCTCCGGGTTTTTCGGGTGGGATTGATTGTTCTGCGCCACTTCCTGCGGGGCAAGCTGGGCGGCGGCGCGCATGTCGGGGGGCACTTCCAGGCCGCTGTCATCATAAAATTTGACGGCGCATTCGTTGCAAAAGCTGTGGGTGAACGAAGCGTCGGTGTGTTTTATGAGGTAGGTTTCGATCTGGTTCCAATAGCCCGAGTCATCACGAATTTTTTTGCAGCTGCAGCAGATGGGCAGCAGCCCGCTCAAGGTCTTGACTTCGGCCAGTGCGGCTTGCAACTGCCGGAGCAAATCTTCGCGTTCGCGTTCCATGCGGTGTTTGTAGAGCGCGATCTCGATGTTAGCCTTGAGCGAAACTTCCTCGAACGGTTTGAGGATGAAGCCGAACGGTTCGGTGGCGCGGGCGCGGAGAAAGATTTCCTGGTTGGAACTGGCGGTGAGGTAGATGACCGGGAGATGCAACTGGGCGCGGATGTGGCCGGCGGCTTCGGTGCCCGGCATCTCGCCTTTGAGCATGATGTCCATCAGGATGAGGTCGGGCTTCAGGGCGGCGGCTTTTTCAATCGCCATCGGTCCGGTGTCGGCAACGCCGACCACCTCGTAGCCAAGCAATTGGAGCCGGTCTTGGATGTCGGCGGCGACGATGGCTTCATCCTCGACAACGAGGATGCGCGGTTTTTTTAGGTGGAGATTCATTTGGTGTGCAAGTCGGTTCGGTTGTCAACGGTCACGGCGAATTCGGTGCCGCCGGTGCTTTGGAATTCCAGACGGCCTTTGATCTGCGCGCTCAAGATTTTTACCAGCCGCACGCCGAGTGATTTGGTTTTTTCCGGGTCAAACTCCGGCGGCAGGCCGACGCCGTCATCCTGCACGATCAGTTGAAATACTTGGGGGTTATACTTTCTTAAAAACACGCGCACAACTCCATTCTGACGTCCGGCGAAGGCGTGTTTGAGGCAGTTGGAAATCAGCTCGTTGGTGATGAGGCCGAGCGGGATGGCCGTGTCGAGATCGAGCGTGAGCGGTTCGATCTGCATTCATACCGCAGGCCGACGCTCTGGTGCGCCTGCGAGCGCAGCATCATGCCCACGAGGCTTTCGAGGTATTCCTTGAAATCAATCTGTGCTAGATCTTCCGAGCGGTAGAGTTTTTCGTGGATCAGCGCCATCGTGTGGATGCGCGCCTGACATTCGTGGAACACTTCCAGCGCGGGCGGGTCGCTGATGTATTTGGCCTGCAATTGCAGGATGCTGGAGATGACCTGCATGTTGTTTTTGACGCGGTGGTGGATTTCACGGAGCAGCGCTTCTTTTTCGTGGAGCGAGGCCAAAAGCTTTTCTTCCGCCAATTTGCTTTCCGTGATGTCGGTGCGGATGATGACATGCTGATAAGGTGTTCCGGCAGCATTGAGGAACGGCACGATGGTGGTGTCTACCCAAAAAAACGAACCATCCTTGGCTTGGTTCTTCATTTCATCACGCCAGATCCGGCCTTCCGTGACGGTCACCCAAAGATTGCGAATGAATTCTTTGGAATGATGGCCGGAATTGATGAGGCGGTGATCCTGGCCCAGCAGTTCTTCCCGCGCATACTTGGAGATGGTGCAGAACTTGTCGTTCACATAAGTGATTTTCCCCCGGGCATCCGAGATGGCGACAATCGCGTGCTCATCGAGCGCCGTCTTCAGATCGTTGATTTCTTTCAGCGAAGCCTTCAGTTGTTCCTCCGCCCGCTTGCGTTCGGTGATGTCGGAGATGACGCCCAGAAAACCGGTGACCATGCCCGCGCCATCCGTCAGCGCCGTGACCGAGAGCGACGCCGGAAAGCGGCTGCCATTCTTGCGAACATAAGTCCATTCATTTTCATCCGTCTGTCCCAGCCGAGCCTTGGCGACGAACGTTTCAAAACCTGGCTCAATCGTGCGCCCCAGTTCGGCGGATAAAACTTTGGCGCGTGCCACCACCTCGTCCGGGTCGTGCCAGATGCCGGGAGTCAGTTTGCCGACCACCTCGGCGGCAGTGTGGCCGAGCCAGCGTTCGCTGGCGGCGTTGAACGAAGTCACCACGCCGGTGGCGTTCGTGGAGATGATGGCGTAATTGGCCGCGCCCAGGATGCCGTTTTGCAACCGCAAGGTTTCGGCGAGCTGCTGATTGAGGTCGCGCTGGGCTTGCTCTACCTGTTTGCGTTCAGTGATGTCCTGGCTCACCATTACAAAGCCCTTGTGCCGCCCGTGTTCGTCGCGGATGGCGGTGATGCTGACGACGGCAAAAAAACACGAGCCATCATTGCGCACGCGCCAGCCTTCGTTTTCAAAATGTCCCTTGTCCAGCGCCTCGGCCAGTGCCTGTTCCGGCAGGCCGGCGGCCAGCGTTTCCAGCGGATAAAAAATGGAGAAATGCCGACCGATGATTTCGTGAGCCTGATAACCTTTGGTGCGTTCCGAACTGGCATTCCAACTGGCCACCCGGCCTTCCGGGTCGAGCATAAAAATGGCGTAATCCTTCACGCTGTCCACCATCAGGCGGAAACGTTCCTCGCTCGCGCGCAAGGCCGCGTCGGCCAGCGACAGTTCCGCCGTGCGCTCGGCGACAATCGAGAGCGCCCGGCGGTTGATGGATTGCAGCACGATCACCAGGCCCGCCAGCAAAAGCGAGACCAGCGCGGAGCAAACCGCCGCCCATAACGGCCCGCTGATACTCGCCGCTGAAAAATCCGGCCCGCGATTCCAGCCGAGCGTGAACGGTTTCCCGCCCAGCACCAGCTCGTTCACCTGTTCGAACGATTCCTGCAACGGCAATCCCGGCGTGGTGTAGAGCAGGTCTTCCGCCCGCGTGGATTTGCCGCTGTAAAAGTTGAGCTGTAAAACGCGGTTGGTCTCGGGGAACACGCCACTGATGAAATTCGTGGTGACGAACGGCGCGAACACCCAGCCTTCCAGCTTGGCCTTACGCTCGGCGACGCGGCGCATTTGCAGGCCACCCTGATAAATCGGCAAATATAAATGAAACCCGGCGCGCGGTTGCGGATCGGCATGCAGCGCGATGCGCTGCGTGATGATTGGCCGGTCGGTGGTGGCGCTCCGCCACGCGGCGATGTAGCGGTTCGTTTCCGAGGTGATGTCCAAGCCCAGCGCCAGCGTATTGTCCACCATCGTCACGCCATTGGTCGGCGGTTCGAGGTAGGTGATGACAAAATGGTCGTGGATGTTCGTTCCCATCACCGGGCGAACACCGTCAGGAACATCATGGATGGCAAAATTCGGCGCGCCGTCGGCTCGCACCGTGGCCACAAAATTGGTGACGTCATCGTCCGGCACGCGGTAAATCACCCCGATGCCGTCAATGCCGGGATACCGCTTGTGGAGCCGCAACGAATTGGCAAAGGCCGACCATTCCGCCCGCGTCACGCTTTTTGATTCCGCAAACAGCGCCACGCCTGCGCGCAAGGCGTCGGTGTAAATGTCCATCCGTTGCGAAATTTTTGTTTGCGCCTCGGCGGCGAGCTGCGCCAGTTCCCTTTGGTCGGACTGGAGCCGTTCTTTTTGCAGGTAGTAAAACAGCCCGCCGCTCAATAGCCAGCCGAGCATCAGCACCAGTCCGGGCAGTTGGAGGTTGCCCGCCGCGCGGATGGCCGGCAGGAACAGCGCCGCCGCCGCGACGGAAGTAAGAAACATTTGCAGCCGCAGCAGTTCCTCGTTGAGCGAGCCGCCCGTGAACGGCCCCGCGCCCGTGAACGCCGCGCCCACCGCGATGGCGGTGATCACCACCGCCATCCATTTCACTCCCGGCGACCCTAGCCACGCCACCGCCAGCAGCAGCAGGGGAAAGATGCCGAACAAAAACCCGTGGCCGTTCGGCATTAGAAAAACCAGCCCGCCCACCAGCGTCGTGATAATCAGCAGGAGGAAAAATTTGAAAAATTCTGTCGCCTTCCAAAGCCTCGCCTCTTTCACCGCCAGCAACGCCGGCATCAACATCAGCGCGCCCAACGCATCGCCCACCCACCACGTTTCCCAAACCGGCGTCGCCTTCATCCAAGGCAAGTCACCGCTCCACCCGAGGCTGACCACGCCAAAAGTCGCGCTGACCAACGGCGCGACCACCGCCGCCGCGACAAAACTCAACGGCTGGGTCACGCTGCCAAACCGTTTGGAATTCCGGTTCAGCCCGATGACAATGAGCGCGCCAACGATGGCCTCCAGCGTGTTGCCGGCGCCGATGCCCAGCGCCGCCAATTTTGAAATCGGCGTCAGCGCGTTGCCAACAAACGCACCCAGCGCAATGCCCGGCCACAGCCGCACGCCAAAAAGCAGCAGCGCGCCGATGGCCACGCCGGTGGCCGGCCAGACGGGGGAAACATTTCCGTGGATGCTCGCCAGCAGCAGGCCGAGCTTGGCCGTGCCGACGTAGGCTGCTGCCAGCAGGAGTTGTTGGAAAAGAAAAAGAAAACAGCCGGAACCAGGTTGCCCGGCTCCCGGCTTCGGCGGGCTGTAGGTTTCAGTCAAAGGCTTTGAACGGGTTCGTCCGCCGGAAAAAAGTCAGGCGCGCAACGGCACGCCTGACTTTCGCGGGTGAACCCGCATTTATATCGGCGGGAAAACGAAAAACCTAAACCCAATCTTGCCCGATTTGTCAGATTAAATCCGCCGCGCGGCGCGGAGAAACTGGCCGCCGTGCGAGGGGTTGTTTCGGCTTACTTGCCGACTTTCTTGGCGGCCTTGATTTTGGCCCAGCGTGCCCGTTGCGCGGCGGCAATGGCGGCGCGGGCGGCGGCGCTGAATTTTTTCTTCTTCACCGGGCTGCCGACGGTGGTCACCTTGGCGAGCGAACCGCCGAGGGCTTTGTTGATGGCCGAGAGGCGGGCTTCCAGCTTCGCCTTTTCAGCATTCAAGGTTTGGTGAAGGGTGACGTATTGCTTCAATGAATCAGTTTTCATAGTTCAGTAACGATACTAACTTTAACCTGCGATTCTTGGCAACAAGTTATTTTGAAGCTTTAAATTTGGTTAGATGGAGTAAGTGCAAAGTGCCTTCATGTATTGCGCCCGCTCAAATGCCGTCGGGTCGGGGCAGTTTTTCTGGCTCAAGCTGCCTTTGATCTGGCTGACCGATTCATAGTCGTGGTCTTCCAGCCAGCGTGCGAGGTCGCTTTCAATGAGTGCAATCTGTGGGAATCCGTGACGCAGGACAGTCGAGCAGAGCATGGTCACATCTGCGCCGGCCAGCAGCATTTTCAACGCGTCACCGGCGCGGTGGATGCCGCTGGTCGCCGCCAGGCTCGCGTGCAGCCGTCCGTGCAAAATGGCGATCCAGCGCAAGGGCAGACGCATCGCCATGGGCGTGCTCAACAAAAGATTTGGTCTTACTTCCAAATCTTCGAGGTCAATGTCTGGTTGGTAAAAGCGATTGAATAGCACCAGTCCGTTCGCCCCCGCCGCATCGAAACGTTTCGCCATGTTGGCAAAGTTGCTGAAGAACGGGCTTAACTTTACCGCAATGGGTATCTTAACTTCCGCCCGCACGGCCCGCAGGATGTTTAGATAATTTTCTTCTAACATTTCTCCGGGCACATCCGGGTCGGTCGGGATGTGGTAAATGTTCAATTCCAGCGCGTCCGCGCCGGCAAGCTGGATTTGGCGGGCGTATTCCACCCAGCCACCCACGGACGAGCAATTCAGGCTGGCGATGATGGGAACCTTCGTCATCTCTTTCGCCCGCCAGATGTGGCGTAGATATTCCTCCGGGCCGAGACGATACTCGCCCGCGTCGGGAAAATAACTCAACGCCTCCGCATAACTTTCCGTGCCGTTCTCCAGATGCCGGTGCAGCTCCAACCGGTCCTGCCGCAACTGTTCTTCAAACAGTGAGTGCATCACGACGGCACTGGCACCGGCGTCTTCCATGCGCTTGAGGTTGTCGAGATTTTCCGAAAGCGGCGACGCAGCCATGACCAACGGAGTGCGCAGCTTCAGGCCGAGGTAGGTGGTGGTCAGGTCCATATTAATGCGTGGTTAATGGTGAACGGCAGTTTCAATTACAGCAGTAACTTGCGGCTTCGTCTCGCGCGCGGCGAGAAATTGATAAAATTTCCAGCGTCGGTCGGCGTCAGTTTGCGATTGCTCAAAAAATAACTTCGCATCATCCGGCTTGCTCTTGGTGAGCATCTTGAAGCGGTTTTCCGTGAGCATAAAATCCTTCACCTTATGCTTCGCCGCGCCGGAATCAAGTTGCAGCGGATTTTCGCCACGCGCGGCGCGACGCGGGTCGTAGCGATACAAAAGCCATTGGCCGGATTCCACCGCGAGTTTTTGCTGGCGTGCGCCGATGCCCGTGTCCAGCGCGATGCCGTGTGCGATGCAATGGCTGTAAGCAATGATAAGCGAAGGGCCGGGATAACTTTCCGCTTCGACGAGTGCTTTCAGAGTGTGTTCGTCTTTCGCACCCATTGCCACGCTTGCGACGTAGATATTGCCATAGCTCATGGCGATAAGGCCGAGATCTTTTTTGCCCGCCGGTTTTCCACCCGCCGCAAACTTGGCAATCGCACCGCGCGGCGTGGACTTGCTCATCTGGCCGCCGGTGTTGGAATAAACTTCTGTATCCATCACCAGCACATTCACTTTTTTCCCGCTGGCGAGCACGTGGTCCAATCCGCCGTAGCCAATGTCGTAGGCCCACCCGTCGCCGCCGAGAATCCAGACGCTCTTTTTGACCAGTTGATCCGCGACGCTCAAAAGCATTTTGGCCTCGACTGAAATCAGGTCCTGGAGTTTTTCTTTGAGCGCGATTACTCGCTGACGTTGTTCATAAATGCCTGCTTCATCGCCTTGGTCGGCAAGCAGCAATTGGGTTACGAATTCATCGCCCAGCTTCGGTGACATTTTTTTCAGGAGTTCTTCTGCAAGTTCCTTTTGCTTGTCAATCGAAACGCGGAAACCTAAGCCGAATTCCGCGTTGTCCTCGAACAGCGAATTGCACCACGTCGGGCCTCGGCCACCGCCGTCCGTCGTGTAAGGCGTCGTCGGCAGGTTGCCGCCGTAGATGGATGAGCAGCCCGTCGCATTGGCGATGACTGCGCGGTCGCCAAACAGCTGTGTCAGCATCTTGATGTAAGGCGTCTCGCCGCAGCCGGCGCACGCGCCGCTGAACTCGAACAAAGGTTGCTGCAATTGTTGTTGCCGCAGCGTGGCGGTCTTGATTTTGCGCCGGTCGAACTCGGGCAAGGTAAGAAAATAATTCCAATTCGCGCGCTCGGCATCACGCAACGGCGGTTGCGGGCGCATATTGATGGCTTTTAGCTTCGCTTCGGATTTGTTTTTCGCCGGGCAAACTTCGACGCAAAGACTGCAGCCAGTGCAATCTTCCGCCGCGACTTGCAGCGAAAACTTCATGCCATTGAACTCCGGCACACGCGCGTCGGTTACTTTAAAAGTCGCCGGTGCATCCTTCAATTCCGCCGCATCATAAACTTTTGCGCGGATGGTGGCATGGGGGCAGATGGCCACGCACTTCAAGCATTGGATGCAGGTCTTTTCGTCCCACACGGGAATCTCCAGCGCGAGATTGCGCTTCTCGTATTGCGCCGTGGCCGTGGGAAAAGTCCCATCGTTCGGGAACGCGCTCACCGGCAGTTCATCGCCAAAACCGGCGGCGAGCTTGCCGAGAACATTTTTCACGAACGCGGGCGCGTCCGGCGAAATCGGCGGCAGCAGCGGGCCAGCGCCGTTCAACTTATTATCCGTCAACTTCACCTCGTGCAGATGCGCGAGCGTGTTGTCCACGGCTTGCAAATTCATCTTCACGATTTCCTCGCCCTTTTTGCCGTAGGTTTTCTTGATGGAATTTTTGATCGCGTCAATCGCCTCGTCCTTCGGCAGCACGCCGGAGAGCGCGAAGAAGCAGACTTGCATAATGGTGTTGATGCGTCCGCCCATGCCGCTTTCCTTCGCGACACGCGTGGCGTTGATGACGAAGAGCCGTGCTTTTTTTGCGAGCAAACTTTCTTGAACGGGTGTCGGCAGTTTGCTCCAGACTTGTTCCGCCGCGTAAGGCGTGTTGAGCAGAAACGTGCCGCCGGGAACCAGGCTGCGGAGCATTTCGTAGCGTTCGAGGAAACCGGGTTGATGACACGCGACAAAGTTCGCTTTCGTCACCAGATACGAGGAACGAATCGGCTTCGGTCCAAAGCGCAAGTGCGAGGTGGTGATGGAGCCGGATTTCTTGGAATCATAAACGAAGTAGCCTTGCGCAAAGTTTTCGGTCTCTTCGCCGATGATCTTGATGGAATTTTTGTTTGCGCCCACCGTGCCGTCCGCGCCAAGGCCGTAAAACAGGGCGCGCACGACATTCTCTGGCTCGGTTGAGAAATCAGGGTCGAACGGCAGGCTGCTGCCGGAGACATCGTCATTGATGCCAATGGTGAAATGATTTTTTGGTGCGTCCGATTTCAGATTATCAAACACCGCCTTGACCATCGCCGGCGTGAATTCTTTCGAGGACAAGCCGTAGCGGCCGGAAACGACCCTCGGCATGAATTTCAACAGCGAGCGGCCGGCGGATAGTTCCTCCATCAGGGCGGTGAGGCAGTCTTGATACAGCGGTTCGCCGGTGGCGCCGGGTTCTTTCGTGCGGTCAAGGACGGCGATCTTGCGGACGAACGGCGGCAACGCCTCGACGAATCGTCTGCCATCGAACGGGCGATACAAACGCACTTTGAGCAGGCCGATATTTTCGCCGTGGTGGTTCAAGTGCTCGACTGCTTCGTGCGCGGCGTCGCAGCCGGATCCCATGAGCACGATGACGTGTTCTGCGTCCGGTGCGCCGACGTATTCGAACAAGTTGTATTTGCGCCCAGTCTGCTCGGCAAATTCATCCATCACTTTTTGGACGATGTCGGGGCAGGCGGAATAAAATGGATTCGCCGCCTCGCGACCTTGAAAAAATGCATCGGGATTTTGCGCCGTGCCGCGCAGCACCGGCCTGTCCGGCGTCATCGCGCGGGAACGAAATTCAGCAATCAATTTGTCGTCAATCAGGGCGCGCAGCACGGCATCGTCCAGCATTTCAATTTTAGAAACTTCGTGCGAGGTGCGGAAGCCGTCGAAGAAATGCACGAACGGAATCCGCGTGCGCAGCGTGGCCGCGTGCGCGATGAGTGCGAAGTCCATCGTCTCTTGCACCGAAGCCGCGCCGAGCATCGCCCAACCAGCAGAACGCACCGCCATGATGTCGCTGTGGTCGCCGAATATCGAAAGCGCGTGCGTCGCGACGGTTCGCGCGGTGACATGAAAAACCGTCGGCAGCAATTCGCCTGCAAACTTGAACATGTTCGGAATCATCAACAAGAGGCCTTGCGACGCCGTGAAGGTCGTTGCCAGCGAGCCGGTCTGGAGCATTCCGTGAACGGCGCCGACGGCGCCGCCTTCGCTTTGCATTTCCACGATGGCGGGCGTGGTGTCCCAGAGATTTTTTTTGCCCTCGGATGCCCATTGATCGCACCACTCGGCGATGGGCGACGATGGCGTGATGGGATAAATCGCCATGGATTCGTTCAGCTTGAACGCGACGCTGGCAGCGGCTTCGCAGCCGTCAATGGTTTTGAAAACGCGTGGAGTTTTCATGGTTCAGATGTTATAGATTGCCGTGTAAGTGCGTTTGTCTTCGTCGGCGACGATTTTGAAGCCGAGCTTTTTGCAGATGTGCCGCATGGCGTGGTTTTCGGAAAGGATTTCGCCGATGATGCGGTCGAGTTTTTCCGCCCGGCCAACCTCAATGAGCTGTTTCAACAGTTCGTAGCCGAGGCCGAGGTTTTGCCAGTGGTCGTTCACGAGGATGGCAAATTCCGCCTCGTTCGCACCGTGCTGTTTGCTCAAACGACCGACGCCGAGAATTTTTTTCTCCTCATCTTCCTTCGCCGGTTTCATCTCGGCGACGAGGGCGATTTCGCGGTCGTAATCGTTGAAGCAGATGCGCGTGAGTCGTTCGTGGGCGATGCGTTGCTCCAGGTGCAGTGCGCGAAAATAACGGTGATACACGCTCTCCTCGGAAAGTGTCTCGTGAAATTTTACAATCATCGGCTCGTCCTCGGGGCGAATCGGGCGAATCATGACCGGAGCCTTGTTCTTCAATTTCCACGGCGTCATGTATTGGACCGGATACGGACGGATGGCCGGGCACGGAAGTTGTTCCTCCGGCGTTTTCGGGTCGTGCAACACGACGCGAGCATCGAGCGCAAACACCCGTTCCGAGGAGACGAGCAGGGGATTGATGTCGATTTCCGAGATCCACGGTTGCTCGACCACGAGCTGACTGAAGCGAACCATGAGTTGTTCCAGCGCGGCGATGTCCACCGCCTTGCGGCCGCGAACGCCTTGCAGGGCGGTGAAAATTTTTGTGCGTTCCATCATGCGGCGGGCAAGTGTGGCGTTGAGCGGCGGCAAACCGAGCGCGCGGTCTTTGAAAACTTCCACGAGCTGGCCGCCGGTTCCGAACAGCAGCACCGGGCCAAACTGTGCATCCATGCTGCTGCCGACGATGAGTTCATAGCCTTCGAGCTTGATCATCGGCTGCACGGTGACACCTTGAAAATGTTCGCGCCCGACCTTTTTGGCGACGGAAGTTTCAATCGCCTTCCACGCCTGACGGACCGCAGAGGCGGTGCGCAGATTCAATTGCACGCCGCCGACGTCCGTCTTGTGGGTGATGGTTTCCGAATACAGTTTCAGCACGACGGGAAAACCGAGTCGCGCGGCTTCTTTCACGGCGTCGTTTTCCGTGAGCGCAATGTGGGTCTCGACGGTGGGGATGCCGTAAGTCGAGAGCAGTTGTTTCGATTCAAACTCGGTGAGAATGGTGCGTCCGGTTTGGCGCACGTCGGCAATAATTTTTGCCGCCGCGTCGCGGTCGACATAGCCGTGGCCGTTTTGCGCTGGCATCTGCGGCGTTTCGTAAAGCGAGCGCAGATTTTCGTTGTAACGCCACATGTAATAAAACGCTTTCGCTGCGCGGTCAGGATATTTAAATGTCGGAATTTTCGCCGCGTTCAGAATGTCCTCGCCTTTTTCGACCTGCCCGACGCCCATCCAGCTCGCGAGAATCGGTTTGCCTTCAATGTGTGCGAATGAGGTGAGTTCCTCGGCAGTCGCGGTCGGGTCGGTCATGGCTTGCGGCGTGAGGATGACGAGCAGTCCGTCGGTGTTCGGGTCTTTCGCGACAATGTCCACGGCCTTTGCGTAAAGTTCCGGCCCGGCGTCGCCGATGATGTCCACCGGGTTGTTGTGACTCCACGTCGGCGGCAAAATTTGATTGAGCGACGCCATCGTTTCCGGCGCCAGTTCGGCAAGTTGCGCGCCGCTGGTGATGAGCATATCCGTTGCGAGCACGCCGGGGCCGCCAGCGTTGGTGACGATGGTGAGGCGCGGGCCTTTGGGACGCGGTTGCTTGGCGAGAACTTCCGCCATGTCGAACAATTCCGAAATCGAATCCACGCGCAGCACGCCGACGCGTTGAAACGCAGCTTGCAAAACCTCGTCGCTGCCCGTGAGCGAGCCGGTGTGCGACGCGGCGGCCTTGGCAGCGGCCTCGGTGCGGCCGGGTTTGATGACGATGATGGGCTTCGTCAACGCGACTTCCCGCGCCGCCGACAAGAATCCACGCGCGTCGCCGATGCTCTCCATGTAGATGACGATGGACTTGGTGTTCGGGTCGTCGCCGAGGTGGTAAATCAAATCACCCCAGCTCACATCGAGCATCGAGCCGAGCGAAACGAACGCGCTGAAGCCGACGTTTTCCTTCAAGCTCCAGTCGAGAATCGCCGTGCACAGCGCGCCGCTTTGGCTGATGAAGCCGACGCTGCCAGTGCGCGCCATGTCCGCGGCAAACGTAGCGTTGAATTTGTGACCGGGAACCATTACGCCAAGGCAGTTCGGGCCGACGATGCGGATGTTTGCGCGCCTGGCTTCTTCCAAAACTTGTTGTTCGAGGGCGGCGCCTTCCGGGCCGATTTCCTTGAAGCCGGCAGAGATGATGATGACGCCTTTGATGCCGGCGGCGGCACATTCTTTGATGATGCCGGGAACGGTTTTCGGCGGCGTGATGATGACGGCGAGGTCGGGAACTTCTGGCAACGCTGCGACGTTCGCGAATGCGTGCAGGCCAAGAATCGTTTCTTGAATTGGATTTACGGGATAAATTTTCCCGGGAAAACCGCCGGCCAAAAGATTTTGCATGACCGTGCGGCCGACGCTGCGCTTGCGTTCCGTGGCACCGATGACGGCGACGGATTTCGGCGAAAGGATCGGGTCGAGCGGGCGGCGGGAGGATTGGCGGAGAATATCGTGGGCGGCTTCGATGCTGGGATTGGAATTGGAAATGGTGCTCATTGTTGCGTGTGTGAAAATTCAAATCACACGCACAAATTCGCAGTCAAAGACGTTTCCGACTTCCCCTCAATTGCCAATTGCGAGCCATTTATTGACCGGCGCAGAAAATTATTGGTTGCCTTCGGAATCGGCCCAGCGCACGGCGCAGCGGACGAGGTCGGTGGCGGTCTTGATTTCCAGCTTGGCCTTGATGTTGGCGCGGTGGACCTCGACGGTCTTGATGCTCAAACGAAGTTGTTCAGCGATTTCGCGCGTGCCCTTGCCCTGGCCGATGAACTGGAAGACCTCAAACTCGCGGTCGGAAAGTTTGGATACGGGCGAGTCCGTGTTTTTTTTCGTGCCGCCGGAAAAGATTTCCAGAATGCGGGAGGACATTTTTTCGCTGACGTAAATCTGCCCGGCGAGCACCTGCCGGATGGCGCGGATGAATTTCTCGCCGCCTTCCTGTTTCATAATGTAACCGCGGCCGCCGGCGCGCAGCACGCGTTCGGCGTAAATTAATTCGTCGTGCATGGAGACGACGAGAATCGGCAAATCAGGATGCAGCGCGCGGAGATCCTTGATGAGTTCGAGACCATTTCTATCCGGTAGCGAAATGTCGCACAGCGCGAGGTCGAATTTGTTTTTTGCCGCCAGATTAATCGCCTGGCCGGCGGTGTCGGCCTCGCCGCAGACTTTCAGGTCGCCTTCATTATCAATCAACTGCGCGAGGCCGTTGCGCATCATCGGATGGTCATCAATGACCAGGAGGCGCTTGGCGGGTGTCTTGGATTTTGTGGCCATGCGGTTCAAGATTTTTTGGGCGCGGCGAAACTTACCGTCGTGCCGCCGCCGGGGTTGCGTTCAATCGTCAGCGCGCCGCCGACCATCCCGATGCGCGTCTGCATGATGCGCAGCCCCATGCCGGTGCTGCCGGAAAATTTTTCCGGAAAACCCGTGCCGTTGTCACGCACGCTCAAGGCCAGCCGCCCCGGTTCGTCGCGCAAGGTGATGATGATTTTATCCGCCCGACCGTGCTTGATGGCGTTGGAAACGGCTTCCTGTGCGATTCGAAAAAGATGCGTGGCGGCCGCATGGTCATTGAACTTTACAACTTCCGTGCAGTCGAAGACGCATTGCACGCCGAACATTTTTTCGGTGTTCAGCGTCAGTTCCGCGAGCGCGGACATCAGACCTTCGGATTCCAGCGTGACGGGCGAAAGTCCGCGTGCGAGCAACCGCGTCTGGCTGATGCCTTCGCGGACGGCGCGGGCGATTTCCGTGGCGCGGGCGGCGGCATCTTTGGATTTGGAGCCAAGTTTTTGCGCGAGCACTTGTGCGAGCATTTCGACGCCGGCGAGATGCTGGCACAAGCCGTCGTGCAAATCCTGGCCGATGCGGCGCTGCTCGCGTTCGCTGATTTCCAGGATTTCTTTTTCCAGCCGTTTGCGTTCGGTGATGTCGCGGATGAAGCCGGTGAACAGTCGCCGGTCGCTCAAGCGCACTTCGCTCACGGATAAATCAATCGGGAACAACGTGCCGTCCTTTTTGCGTGCAAATGTTTCGCGGCCGATGCCGATGATTTTGGCGTGGCCGGTGTGTTTATAATTATCGAGATAGCCATCGTGCTGTTCGCGGTGCGGCGTGGACATGAGCACGTTGACATTTTTGCCGATAACCTCGGCGGCAGCATAGCCGAAAATCTTTTCCGAGGCAGGGTTGAAGGACTCGATGACGCCGCGTTCGTCAATGGTGATGATGCCTTCGACGGCAGTTTCGAGGATGGCGCGCAGGCGTTCCTCACGGTCGCGGATAGCGTGTTCGTTGACGGAGAAAATGGTTTTGGATTTCATCCCGGTGCGAGCGGGACTATCCGAAATTCTCCGGGCAAAGCCAATGCCAATCACCGAGTCGTAGATAATCCGCGACCGAGGCATCGTCAATGGGCGAAGAGCTGTGCGCGATATTCCGTCGGCGACTGGCCAAGAATTTTTTTGAATACGCGGTTGAAGTGGGTGAGCGATTGGAAGCCGACTTCAAAGGCGATTTCACTGACGCGCAGGTTAGGGTTGAGTAAAAGATTTTTGGATTTTTCGATGCGGATGCGCGCGACATAGTCCGTGAAGTTGATGCCGGTGATCTTCTTGAACATCTTGCAGAAGTAATAGCTGCTCATGTTCACCGCCTTGGCGACCTGCGTGAGTGAAAGCTCCTCGGTTTGATGTTCGTGGATGTAGGCCCGCGCCTTGGCGATGACCGGCGGTTCGGCATTTTCACGTTGGATGAAGACTTGGTTGCTGACCATCGAGAGGTGTTGCGCAAAAATGGTGAGTAGCTTGATCGCGGAATCGTGTTCCTTTTGCGAAACAACTTTGCCGGCGAAGAAAGCGTTTTTCAACGTCTCGCGGTTGGCTTCCACGCCCCATTCCTTACAAAGCTTCACAACTTTTTCAAATTGCGTTGCGGTGGGTTTCTTGCGGAAGACCTGGCCGATTTGCAGGAAGCCAATGAGCCGGTCGCTCATCCACACCGGCACGGCGCTGTCTGAAAGTCCGACCGGGCAGGTTACCGTCTGTGCGCCTTCGGCGGCATTGTGGCAAAGTTTTTCCTGCGTCTGCAAACATGCGGCGCAGGCGCGGCTTTTTTGCGACATCAAAGAGCAGAATGGATTTTCGTTCCGCTTATTGTGGTGCGGCAGTTGCCACGTTTCGACCGGTTGGAGCGCGATGGGCAGGCCGGTAAGGTCGCCGAACGCTCGCTCATATTCCCTGTAGATTTTGGAATTCACCAGCGCGTCTACCAAGGCGCGATTGGTGTTGCCGTTCTCGTGGTTGTTTGCCGCGAGTGTTTCGGTTTTGCAGCGGGACGCTTCGGCTACCGCTTCGTTGGTCGTGCTGGCAATTATTGTTTGCATGCCGACAATTTAAGGCCACTCGGTGACAATATACAATTGGTGCGCCGCCTGATTGCGGATGCTGTAATATCATTATCAAGCATAGGGAAAACCCTTATGCGCATCCCGCCTGCCGGCGACTGGTGTAGCCGGAACTACTATTCGATTGAGCAACTTTCAGCCCAGTTCTAGGCTCGATTCATGTCCTCGGTCATCCTTCTGTTCGCCGGAATTTTATTTTCAAAGACCAACTTTGCCGCCATGCGCCTTGGCAGGTCGTGATGCGATTGCACCACGCGCAACGACTTGACGGCGAGTCCGCCGCGCCACTCATGTCTGGTGCAATTATTTTGCAGACGGAAGGCGCGGAGCTTTTTTATCGCAACGTGGAAATTCAGCCCGTTGCAATAATTCCCGCCGAGTTGTCACAATGGTGAAAATTCCATTTGACCCGTCTCAATTTCAGGCGTAAAAAGGGTTTATATGCGGAAATAATGACGGTTTTGGCGCGACGACTAACCACGGTTCCTCACCATTAGTTGCGCCACAATCGAGGTTGTGCACAACATATTGTGTTTTCCGCTTTACACGAAACGGCAGCTTTGGTTGCCTAGACCCAGCACGAATTATGTATCTCAAGAATCTCACGGTTTTCGGTTTCAAGTCCTTCGCGGACAAGACGGCGCTGAACTTTCAGCCGGGCGTTACCGCCATCGTCGGGCCGAATGGGTGCGGCAAATCCAACGTCTCCGACGCCATCCGCTGGGTGCTCGGCGAGCAGTCGGCCAAAGCCTTGCGCGGCGGCGAAATGGCCGATGTGATTTTCAATGGCACAGACGGTCGCAAGCCCATGGGCATGGGCGAGGTCTCGCTCACGCTTGGCGGCGTCGGTGAAGAAAGTTTGAAAGCCGCAGGCGTGGAAGTCGCCTACGACGAAGTGACCTTGACGCGCCGGATTTTTCGCGACGGCGGCAGTGAATATTTTCTCAACCGCACGCCGTGCCGGTTGAAAGACATCCAGCAACTGTTCATGGGCACGGGCATTGGCCGGACGAGTTACAGCATTTTGGCACAAGGCCACATCACGCAGATTCTTTCCAGCAAGCCGGAAGACCGGCGGATGATTTTTGAGGAAGCGGCGGGCATCACAAAATTCAAATCGCAGAAAAAAGAATCGCTGCGCAAACTAGAATACACCGAGCAGAATCTCCTCCGCATCGCTGATACCATCAAGGAAGTGAAGCGTCAGATTGGCTCGCTGCAACGGCAGGCGGGCAAGGCGCGCCGCTATAAACAGATTTCCCAAGAACTTCAACATCTCGAAACGCAGCTTGCGCGGCATCAGTTTGATGTGCTGCAAGGTGAAATTGCCGAGCGCCAGACGGCGGTGGAAAATCTCCGCAACGAAATCGAAACCGGCTCAAACGACATTCTTCGATTTGAAAATGAAATCTCCCAACTGCGCGAACGCCTGTCTGAGTTGGAGCATGAAGTTGCCGCAAAGCAGCAGCGTGGGTTGGAATTGAAAGGTGAAGCCGAACGCCACGAGAGCCGCATCCACTTTAATCAGGAACGCATCCACGAAATCGAATCGCAAAACGCGAAAGCGCTGGCGGACATCACGCAGGCCGAGGAACGTCATCAGGCTGCGCAGGCAGAACTCGCGAGCATCACGGAACGCCTCGCCGTCGCCGAAGCGGCGCTGACGCAGCACAAGGAAACATTGCAGACCAAGCAGAATTCGCTGCGCGAAGTCGAAGACAGCCTGCGCCAACAGCAGGAAAATTTGCGTCAGGCTCAAGCCGCCGCCTTCAGCGCTGCGCAGGATCTTTCGCGCGTCCGCAACGAGCTTGCCGCGCTCGACCTCGCGAAGCAGGGCAACCTCGTGCGACTTGAAAAACTTTCCGCCGAGAAAGTCCAGTTGGAAGAAGAGCGCGTTCGGCTCGAATCGCGCCTGCAGGAATTCACCGTGAGCGTCGAAGTGGAAAAGTTGAATGTCGCCACGACGCGCGGCTCGGTCGAGCAGCGTCAAAACCGCCTCCACGAATTACAGGGCGAGCTGCACACCTCGTCGCAGGAACAGGATAAATTTTTGCAGCAGCAGGCCGAGAAGCGCTCACGGCTGCATGTGCTCGAACAGCTTGAAGGTTCGCACGAAGGTTTTGATGCGGGCGCAGTCGCGGCGTTACGCCAGTCGCGTTCCGTCATCGGCTCGCTCGCAGATCGCATCCGCGTGCCGGATAATTTTGTGACCGCCGTAGAAAACGCGCTGGGCCATAACCTGCAACTGGTGCTCACCGAACAGCCCGCGAGCGCACAGGAAATTTTGGCGGAACTGAACACGAACAAATCCGGCCGCGCCAGCGTCGCCGCACTCGCCATCCAGCAGTATCAGGATGAGAAGCAACTTTCTTTCGTGGGCGAAATGGCTCCCGGCGAAAAGAGCGAAGCCGCGCAGCACGGTTTGCAGGCGGGCCAGATTGTCCATGCGATGAGTGTGATCCACGCCGAGCCGAACGTGGAGGCGCTGTTGAAATCATTGCTCGGTCGCACGTTCATCGCGGCGGATTTGCCCACGGCGACGGCGCAAATCCAAAACGGTCACGCGGGTTGCGACTTTGTGACGATGGGCGGCGAATTGCTGAACCGCCACGGCATTTACACGGGCGGTTATCTCAACAAAGGGCACAACGGCAAAGCGCCGTCGTCCATTCTCGGCCGCAAAAACCAGATTACCGAACTGCAGGCGGAGTTGTCCGAACTGCAGGAGCGCGTTGAAGAGGCGAGCAAGCGGCGCGGTGCACTTTTGAGCGAGCAGACGGAATTGCAGGCCAGTTTGCAGCAGGCGCAGACGGAATTGCGCCAGCAGGAAGTGGCCATCGCCACGCGCGAGGGCGAATTCAAGGCGCTGCAAAATTCCTCGCGGCTCATCAACCAGAAAGTTGAGACCGTCGTGTATGAAGTTCAGAGCCTCGCGGCGCAGGAGGCAGAAGGTATGCAGAAACGCGATGCGCTCGACGCACGCTTGAACGAACTGGAAGCGCGTGAACGCATCGCGCAGGAGCAGGTTGCCGCGCTTACGGTGGAATTGGAAAATCTTCGCCAGTCCCGCGATGCAGCGATAGCGGCGCTCTCCGAAAGCAAAGTTGCGCTGGCTTCGGACGAACAGCTTGCGTCGTCGTTCCGCCAGCAAACAACGTCACTTGGTTACCGCATCAGTGAATTGAGCCAGCTCGTTGAGGCGCGGCGCCGCGAATGCTCTTCGTTTGTATCGCGCAAAGAGCAGGCGGAGTCAGAGATTCTTGAGTCCCAGGCGAAGATTGACGCGCTCAAGCACGAGCGCGAGCAAGTGAGTGCGCAGACGGCGGAAATTATCGGGCTGAAAAATACGCAGGAAGGCGAAATTTCCGGGCGCGACGAGACGTTGCGCGCACAACGCAGTCGGTTGATGGAAATTCAGAATCAGCGCGGCGCGCTTGATGTGGAATTGGCGCAGAAAAACATGACAGTTCAAAATTTGCGCGAAAAGGTGCAGCAGAAATATCACCTGAATCTTGAAGATATCCGCAGCGAATGCATCACCATCACGCATGCCGAGGAAGGGCCGGCGAAGATTGAAACGCTGACACCGGAGCAAATGGCAGAAAGCGGCGTGGGCACGGATTGGAATGCGATTGGTCAGCAAGTTTTGGAGCTGCAAACCAAATTGGATGAGATGGGGCCGGTGAATCTGGTGGCCATCGAGGAATACGAAGAGACCGAGCAGCGCCACCAATTTCTTACCACGCAGCACGATGACTTGGTGAACGCCAAAACACAGTTGCTGGAAATCATCAATCGCATCAACACGCAGACGCAGGTGATGTTCAAGGAAACGTTTGAGAAGATCCGCGACAATTTCCGGGCGATGTTTGTGGATGTCTTTGGCGGCGGCAAGGCGGACTTGGTGTTGTCCGACGAAAATGACGTGTTGGAATCCGGCATCGAGATTGTCGCGCGTCCGCCGGGAAAACAGTTGCAAAGCATCTCGCTGCTGTCCGGCGGCGAGCAGACGATGGTGGCCGTGTCGCTGCTGTTCTCGATTTATCAGGTGAAGCCGAGTCCGTTTTGTGTGCTGGACGAATTGGATGCGCCGCTGGACGAATCCAATGTCATTCGCTTCGTGAAAATTTTGCAGCGGTTCCTCGTGCATTCACAGTTCATCATTATCACGCACAACAAGCGCACCATCGGCATGGCCGACGTGCTTTACGGCGTGACGATGCAAGAACACGGCATCAGCAAGCTTGTGAGCGTGAAGTTCCACAAAGCCAACGAACAGCAACCGCAGTTGCCCTCAGGCAATCTGGAGACGGCAGTGGCGAATTAATTGCGGCTTGTTTTGCGACCCGCGATGATGATTCAGTTGCGGCGCGGAATGGCAATCGTGATTGAGTAATCCGCAGAGCCGTTCGGCGAGTCGTCGAGGTAAAGGTTAAATCCCTCCGGCGTCGGTTCGAGCGCGATGACATCACGGCCGGCCCGTTTTACAATCCACGCGCGGGACAAATCCAGCCCGTCGCGGATACGCGGCCAGTCGGAAAAAGCTTTTTCCAACGATTCCCACGGTTGGCCATCTACCAAGACGTGCGTGGGCGGCGACCAGTTCAGATGTTCATATCGTGCCTCGTGGTCGGTGAAGACCATCCGCCCGCTGCCATCCACGTTGGCGGAAATCGTGAGCAGTTTGACCGCCGCAACGGGCGGTGCATCCGGAAAGCACGGCACTGAAACCGGCGGCGGCAGTGGGCTACAGCACTGCGTGTGCGGGCGACCGGCGCAACCGGCCAGGGCGAGAACAAGGAGCAGGAGGATGCCGGGGTTTAAGGGCTTCATAATGGTGGTGGGGTTAGTTATTTTTGAAATTTACCACGAGTAATGCACGGTGTAGGTGACGGTTTTTTCTTCGTCGGGCTTGACGGGGATGCGGAACTCGATGGTTTGCGCATCTTTCTTCACGAAGTCGTCGGAATGTTTGGTGATTTCCCAATTGCTCCACCGGTAAAGATGTTCGACCACGCGGATTTCCACGGCTTCCGTCTTCTTGTGGTTGCGGAGCTTGATCTCAAACGTCTCATCAATCCATGGCGTGCCGCTGGCCGTCATGGGCAGGCCGGTTTGGGGGTTAATAACGCCGCTGAAAATGTTCACCTTAAAATCCGTCTGCTTCCGTTCGCCAACGAGATCAAAGGCATTGCCGGTGGTCACGCGCACGGTTTCGTTGCGCGGCGTGTGGTCAATGGTGTTTTCACCCACGAATTGCAACTGGCCCTCGCTGTCGCGGCGATAGAAGCGCAGCTTGCCGGCGGGCAGGGCGATGCCTAGCTGATTGGTCTCCGCATTTTTGAATTCGCGCTGGATGATGATTTTTTTGTTGTCCGAGTTGCCAAAGTTTTGGTCGTAGTTTAATCCGTAGAAGCGATACTGCTCGGCTCCGTCATAAACATAAATCGTCGGGGCATACATTTTTTCGGCGCGGACAAACTCCACTTGTTTGGTTTCGCGATCATGCAGCGTGGTTGGGCGCGCAATGGAATAAAGATGGAACTCATCAAATGATTTTTCACTCACAGCCGGCGCATTGACAGTCATAGGCATGGCGAATGCCCGCATTTTGTAGCTGCCGCCACCGCCGCCACCGCCGCCTGGCTGGATTTTGTTCACATCCCCCGCCAGCAATTTGATTCTCGCATCGGTAAATGTTTTTCCACTCTGATTATTCATCGTGATCCAACCGGTGAGGTCGCATTGGTCGCCTTTTTCCGGCGAAACCAGATTGTAACTCGCGCTCCAGTCGAAGCCGCCGGTGACATAGCCCACTTCCGCATCGAACTTGCCCGGTTTGTCGGATTGTAGCAGCCAGTTAAACGCGGGTTTCAGAATGGTATCGTCGCCGAGATCAGAGAACCGGGGTTCGCCTGGCAACGAGAACTGAAGTTGGCCGTTCACTTCGATGATGGGTGCCTGCGGTTCGCCGCCGGGAACGTGGCCGCTGCGGATGACTTTGCCGCGGATGACGCGCTGCGAGGTGGAATTATTCTGGGTCTCTTCCTTGATGAAATTGATCTCCTTGCCTTCGAACAACGACAACAGCAACGATTCGTTGACCGGATCGTTGCGGTAATTTTGCTCGAGGATTTGCAACGAATGTTTCCCTGCCGGATCGCGGAGAATCACCGAATCGGGCTCCACTTGCGCCGTGGCACCTGGATAGCGCACGACGTTGGCCCCCGCCTGCAAGTCGAGCGGCACGGAGTCGCGCACGACGGCAAAGTTCTGATTATAAATAGTGAGCGCCGGTTCGGCCAGCGCGGCGACGGTCACGGAAAGGGCCAGCAAGGCCAGGAAAGTTTTCATGGTGTGAGTGATAGCAACAAAATATATGACGTGCGACAAGCGAAGTTGTTAGAAAAATCTTTCTGAATAAATCCAAAATTGACTCCGCCGCGCAAACGTGGCGCAATTCAGCGTGTGAACCGAACTTTGCTTTATCTAGTCAGCGCGTTCGTCGTGTTGAGTGCGACGAACAGTCGGGCGTTTGACCGCACGAACGAGGTTTTCAAAATTTTCCAGTTTCCCGCCGACCAAATCCCGCGCATTGACGGCGATACGAATGACTGGAATTGCGTGCCCGAGAGCTATGTCATCACTTCGACGCAGTTCGTGGAGGATTTTGGGAAGCATCAGGTGACGGATGCGAGCACGCCGCAGGTGCGTGTGAAGTGCGGCTGGGTGAAAGGGCTGAACCGGCTGTATTTTCTGTATGAAGCGGACGATGACTATTGGGATTTTTCCGAACTGGGTCTGCATAATGACACCTTTGAGCTGGTCGTGGACGGCGACCTGTCGGGCGGCCCGCTGATTGAGAAGTTTTCGCCCGCGAAACCGATCATTGGCCAGTGGGAAACGTATTTCACGCTGCACGGCACGCATGCGCAGAATTACCACATCTTTACTCCCGCGAAAGACAAGGACTGGTGCATGGCGTGGGGGCCGATGCAGTGGATTAAGCAATTGCCTTACGCGAACGCAGCGCAGAAATTTTCATTTCAACCGGGCGAGCGCGGACATTATGTGCTGGAATTTTGGATTACACCGTTTGATTACGCCGGCGCCGAGGGCCCGCAACGCGCGGTGGAATCGGTGCTGAAAGAAAACAAGCTCATCGGCATGAGTTACGCGCTGATTGATTACGACGACGCGCATTCCGGCGACACGAACAACGGCTTCTGGAATCTTTCACGGCATCACACGATGTATGGGCAGGCGGATCAACTGTGCCTGTTCCAGTTGATGCCGCTGGAACCGCAGTTCGTGAAACCGATCGCGGCCAACTGGTCGTGGCAACTGCTGGACGAAGCGAAACGCACGGTGGCGTTCAAGGATTTGTCGGCGGGCGAAATCAAAACGTGGCACTGGGATTTCGGCGATGGCGAGGTTTCGGCGGAACCGAATCCGATTCACACTTACCAGAAGCCGGATCATTACGTCGTGGTGCTGGATGTCGCCGGCCCGGCGGGCAAAGCGCGCCGTTCCAAGGTGTGGGACGTGGCGGTGAAGTAAATTTCCATGAAACGAACTCTGATTTTTTGCGGCGCACTGCTGTTGGTGAATTTTTCACTGACGGCAAAAGATTTCAACGTGCTGGATTTCGGCGCGAAGGGCGACGGCGTGACGCTCGACACGCTGGCGATTCAGCGCGCGATTGATGCCGCCGCCGCCACGCCGAATGGCCGCGTGGTGATTCCGCGCTGGTGGACATTTCTCACCGGCACGCTGCAATTGAAGAGCGGGATTGATTTTCGCCTGAACGGCGAACTTATCATCAGCACAAACCCGGCGGATTATTCCAGCGATGGCGTCCTTGTGGCGTCCAACGCGCCGAATCTGAAAATCACCGGCAGCGGAAAAATCAGTGGTCGCTCGCTGGAATTCATGACCAGCTACGACGCGGCGGACGAATGGTGGCTCTTCAAGGAATGGCGGCCAAAAATGTTCGTGCTGACCGGCTGCACGAATCTCGTGGTGCGCGACCTCACGTTCAGCGACGCGCCGTTCTGGGGTTTGCACATGCTCGGCTGCGAAAATGTTTTGGTGGAAAACGTCACCGTAAAAAACCGCCTCGACGTGCCGAACGATGACGGCATTGATCCCGACCATTGCCGCAACGTGGAAATCAAAAACTGCAATCTCACCTGCGGCGACGACGCCATCGTCATCAAATCCACGCGGCAGACAAATGATTTTGGCGCGTGTGCAAACATCCACGTCCACGATTGCAAAATCCTGACGCAAGACGCCGGCTTGAAAATCGGCACGGAAACCGTCGGCGACATCCATGACATTTTGTTCGAGCGCTGCAAAATTGTTTCCAGCAGCCGCGGCTTGTGCATCCAGTTGCGCGACGAAGGCGAGATTTCACGCGTGACGTTTCGCGATATCCAGTTTGTTTCGCGCTACCACAGCGATCCGTGGTGGGGTAGGGGCGAGGCGATTTCCTTCACGGCGCATCCGCGCAACGCGGAGACTAGGATTGGAAAATTGCACGATGTGTTGGTGCAGAATGTTTCCGGCACTGCGGAGAATAGCGTGCGCATCAACGGCAGCGCCGACAGCCGCATCCAAAATGTGCAGCTGGAAAATGTGGCGGTGAGTTTCACTCGCTGGACAAAATATCCCGGCGAGGTTTATGACAACCGCCCAACGAAAGTGCTAAGTCCCATCGAACCGCACGCGATGGATGCTTTTAATCTGCGCTTCGTTGACAATGTCACTTTGACCAATTGCGCAGTGAGTTGGGCGACCAACAGCCCGGCATATTTTCAGAACGCGGTGCTGGCGGAAGGCGTGACTGGCTTTAAAATCAACGGCTTCAAAGGCGATACCGCAACGCATCTAATTTTGGAAAAATGAACCACGTCATCCGCAACCCTGTTCTTTCCGGCTTTTATCCCGACCCGTCAATTGTCCGTGTCGGTGACGATTATTACATTGCCAGTTCCACGTTTGAATGGTTTCCCGGCGTGCCCATCCATCACTCGTGCGATCTCGTGAATTGGCAGATCATCGGCCATGCGCTCACGCGGACGTCGCAGCTCGATTTGCGCGGCATCGCGGACTCGGCAGGCGTGTGGGCGCCGAGCTTGAGCTATGCGGACGGACAATTCTGGCTCATCTACACGAACATCCGGCAGACCGGCATGGGCCGGCCGTTCAAGGATTGCGGAATTTTTCTGACGACGGCAAAAGATATTTCCGGCCCGTGGAGCGATCCGGTGGTGCTGAACAATATCGGCTTTGACCCGTCGCTCTTTCACGACGCTGATGGACGCAAATGGCTCGTGAATATGGAATGGGATTTTCGCAATCAGGGCGTCGAGCGGTTCGCCGGCATCGTCATTCAGGAATATGACCCGCGTGCGAAAAAACTGGTCGGCGCGCAGTCAAAAATTTTGCAGAAGAAAAATATTTTGTGCGAGGGCCCGAACCTTTACCAGCGCGACGGCTGGTATTATCTGATGATGGCCGAAGGCGGCACCAGCTGGACGCACAGCGTTTCGATGGCACGTTCGCGGAACATTCTCGGCCCTTACGAACTGGATCCGGAGTCCGTGGTGTTAAGCTCGCGCGATGATGTTTCCTGGCCGTTGCAAAAAGCAGGACATGGCGAACTCGTCGAGACGCCAGCGGGCGAATGGTATCTGGCACATCTCGCGAGCCGTCCGCTTGGTGTTGGCAAAAATCGTCGCTGCGTGCTCGGTCGCGAGACGTGCATCCAGAAAGTCGTGTGGCGCGATGGCTGGCTCCGGCTCACGGCGGGCGGAACGAAACCGCAGATAGAAGTTACGCCGCCAAAAAATCTTCCGCCGCATCCGTGGCCGGTCCTGCCGCAACGCGATGATTTTAATTCCGAAAAACTCGACCCGCGTTGGAGTTCATTGCGCGTGCCAATAGAGGAATCTTGGTGTTCGCTGAAGGCGCGTCCCGGCTGGCTGCGCCTGCGCGGACGCGATTCGCAACATTCACTTTTTTACCAAAGTCTCGTCGCCCGCCGGTTGCAACATTTCTGCGTCACGGTGGAGACGTGTCTGGAGTTTTCTCCGGCATGTTATGCGCACAGTGCGGGATTGATCTGTTACTATGACACGCGGACGCATTTTTACTTGCGTGTTTCGCAGCACGAAACGCTCGGCAAAATCCTTGGCATCGTGTTCACCGACGACATGGCTTATGGCGAACTGGCTGATTCACAAATCGCCATCAATGACTGGAAACAAATATTCCTCCGCGCGGCGATTGATCACGCACAGCTGCAGTTCAGCGCGTCACCCGACGGCGTGGTGTGGCGGAATATCGGTCCGGTGCTGGATGCCTCAAAACTTTCTGACGATTACGGAACGGCGTTGCATTTCACCGGCGCATTTGTCGGGTTGTGCTGCCAGGATTTGAAGGATAACGCCCTTGGGGCGGATTTTGATTACTTCGATTACCGTCCAAATTAGCAGTTGCGACAAGGGTTTCTTCTGATATGCTGGACATTCCTCGTCGCCATTTTTGGCGCGGGGAGTGAACGGCCTAAATTTCCGTCCGTGTGGATGGAGCGGCCATAACAACACCAAACCAAAATCCTGTGTTCCGCAGGATGCCGTGAGTAAATCGCGGTTTTAACCAACGGAAAATTAGCAAGCATGAGCACGACCATTGGAGTTAAAGAATTGTTGGACGCCGGCGTCCATTTCGGCCATCAAACCAAGCGCTGGAACCCCAAGATGAAACCCTTCATCTTTGACGCGCGCAATGGCATTCACATCATTGATTTGAGCAAGACCGAAGCCCAGTTGCACGCCGCCCTCGAATTTCTCGCCACCACCGTCCGCAAAGGCGGTAAAGTTTTGTTTGTCGGCACCAAAAAACAGGCGCAACAGACCGTCAAGGAAATCGCCAAGGAAACCGGCCAGATGTTCGTGACCGAACGCTGGCTCGGCGGCACGCTGACGAATTACGCCACGGTCAAGACGTCCATCAAACGTCTCAAGGAAATTGAAAAAATGGAAGCCGATGGCTCCATCAACGATTACGTCAAACAGGAGCAGGCCGTCATCCGCCGCGAAGGCGCGCGCTTGAACAAGTATTTCGACGGTCTCCGTGACCTCGACAAAATGCCCGCCGCCATGTTCATTGTGGACCTCAAGCGCGAGCATAACGCCGTGGCCGAGGCGCGCACGCTGAAGATTCCAGTGGTGGCGCTCGTGGACACGAATAGCGATCCCGATCTCGCTCAATATCCGATTGCTGCGAATGACGACGCCATCCGCTCCGTGCGCCTACTGTTGCAGGCTGTTTCGCAGACCATCACGCAGGCTCGTGCCGAGTTTGAATCCAAGAAATCCCGCCGCGTGAATGAAGACGCTCCCGCCGCGCCGGTAGCCGAAGCCGCCGCTCCCGTCGCCGCGTAACCATTCCTGGTCACGGGGTGTGGAAGAAAATTCCGCACCCCGTTCCATCAACACTCAACCCAAAACTATCAATTTTTCCGTATGGCTGAAATTACTGCTGCAAATGTCGCCAAGCTCCGCGAAATGACGGGCGTTGGCATGATGGAATGCAAAAAGGCGCTCGTCGAAGCGCAGGGCAATATCGAAGTCGCCATTGACAATCTCCGCAAGTCTGGCGCGGCCAGTGCCGCCAAGAAGTCCACCCGCGAAGCCCGTGAAGGCGTCATCGCCCAGGCTATCGCCACCGGCGGCAAGACGGGCGTGCTAGTGGAGGTGAATTGCGAGACTGATTTCGTTGCGCGCAACGAATCCTTCCGCGCGTTTTGCGACGACATCGCCAAAAGAGTTTTGGCCGATGCCAACGTGAACCTCGAAGCTGACCGTGAAGCTGCTGTTGGCAAGATGGGTGAGAACATCAAGTTTGCCCGCAACGCCCGCATGGACGTTTCTGGCAACGGTTCTGTCGCCGCTTACATCCACACCGGTGCGAAAGTCGGCGTGCTGGTCGAAGTCGGCTGCACGAAGCCCGAAACTTCCGGCAAGGAAGAATTCAAGCAACTTGTCAAAGACATCACGCTGCAAATTGCCGCCGGCTTTCCGCACGCGGTTTCCCGTGAACAGGTTGCGCCCGAAGTCATCGCCAAGGAACGTGAGATTGCCGCGAACTCCGACCGTCTGAAAGGCAAGCCCGCTGCCGCGATGGAAAAAATTCTAATCGGCGTGCTGGATAAGTTTTTCCAGACCTACTGCCTCGTGGATCAGGGCTTCGTGAAACGGAATTCTGAAGTCAGCGTCAAGGAGCATGTCGCGCAAATCAGCAAACAGCTTGGTGATGACATTGTCATCCGCCGTTTCGTTCGCTTCCAGGTCGGTGAAGCCGCTTGATGCTGCAAGCGGAAAATCCCCAAGGCGTCCGGCAACGGACGCCTTTTTCATTTTTGCGCAGGGCAACAAATCCTTGTCAGTGTAGATTCCACTTGTTCACCAACGCTTCGGGAATCTCTGCAAGAAAGCGGGAAGGAGATTGATAGGTGTCCATGCCGCTCGCGCCAAAGCCGCCGCGGATGTTGGGGTAGCAGAGATACAGTTCATTCTTCGCGCGCGTGACGGAGACGTAGAATAAGCGGCGTTCTTCTTCTTCGCCGTCGTTGCTTTCGGTGGAACGCGCGGACGGAAACAATCCATCACAAAGCATGATGACGAACACGATCTCGAATTCCAGTCCCTTGGCCTGATGGATGGTGGAGAGTTTTATTTTCTCAGAGTCATCGGCGGGATCAGCTTCAGCCTCGACGTTCGTGAGCAGGGCGAGCTGCGTGAGAAATTCCTCCACCGTGCCGAATTGAAAGGCGAACTCGGCGAGTTGCTGGATTTCTTCGAGGCGGCGCGCGTAGTTGTCGTAAGTCTCCTTCAAGTAATCGTCATAACCCGCGTCCATGACGAGGCGGAGCATCTTGGCGGCGCTGCGACGGGTGGATTCGTCTTCGAGTTGTGAAATGGTTGTGACAAATTGCGTCCATGGCACGGCGGCTTTCTTGGGCACGGCCTTCGCGCAGGATTGCAAGGCTGGCGCGAGCTTGGTTTCCATTTTCAATCCGCCATCTTCAATCCTCGCCCGAAAACTTTGAAACAGTTTTTCCGCCCCTTTCGCGCCGATGCCCGGCAGCAGCAACACGAGCCGCTTGAACGAAACTTCGTCCTTCGGATTTGCGACAAATTTCAGAAACGCCGTCGCATCCTTGATGTGCGCCTGCTCGAAGAAGCGCAGGCCGCTCGTGATTGAAAACGGAATCTGCCGCCGCGTCAGTTCCAGTTGCAATTCCAGCGCGTGAAAATGGGAGCGATACAGCACGCAAATGTTATTCAGGCTCGTGCCCTCGTCGCGCAATTCGAGGCAGCGTTGCGCGATGAAGGCGGATTGCTGGCTGGCATCGTGACATTGCACGAGTGCAGGCTTCACGCCGGACTTGCGCGCCGGCGCGAGTTCTTTCGCGAATTGATTCACGTTCGCGGCGATGGCGGCGTTCGCCACGGCGAGGATTTCCGGCGTGCTGCGGTAGTTGGTTTCGATCTTAAAAACTTTCGCGCCGGGATAACGTTTCGGAAAATCCAGAATGTTCGCAAAGTTCGCGCCGCGCCAGGCGTAGATGCTTTGCGCGTCATCGCCCACGACCATCACGTTTTTGTGGCGCGCGGCCAGCAGGTCAATGAGATCGCCTTGCAGCTTGTTCGTGTCTTGATACTCGTCCACGAGGATGAATTGAAAACGGCGCTGATAATGTTCGCGCACCTCGGCGTGGTCTTGCAGCAGCTTGAGCCAGAGCGCGAGGAGGTCGTCAAAATCCATGCCGTTCGTCGCGCGTTTGCGGGCGAGGTAGCGTTTGTGCTGGTCGGCGATTTGCTCGGCGTAGTCGTCGAAATAACTGAACTTGCCCTCGACCAGTTCGGCGATGCTTTGATGCGTGTTGGCGGCGAGCGAAAAAATTTCGTTCAGCACGTCGGGCTTGGGGAAATGTTTGTCCTTCGTATCAATCTTTGCGTCGAGCAGGCACGCCTTGATCAAATCCTTCGCATCATCGCGATCGAGAATTGTGAAATCTTTCTGGTAGCCGAGCACCTCGGCGTGTAGCCGCAAAATCCGCGCGCCGATGCTGTGAAACGTGCCGCCCCAGAGCGCGCGCAGTTCGTGGCCAAGCAAATCACTGACGCGGTGCATCATTTCACCGGCGGCTTTATTGGTGAAAGTGAGGAGCAAGATGCGGTCGGCGGGTATCCCTTGCTCAAGCAGAAACGCCACCCGGTAAGTAAGTGTGCGCGTCTTGCCCGAACCAGCGCCGGCGATGACGAGTGCCGGGCCGGGCGGCGCGGTGACGGCGGCGAGCTGTTGCTCGTTGAGTTCGCGCGGATAGTCGATGTTCAGCCGGATCTCCGGCGTGAACGGTTTCAAGACGTATTCGTGCGACATGGCCGCAAATTGAAAGCGCAATCGCGCGCCGACGAAAGGAAATAATTTCTGACCGATGCCGTGTTATTTCCGCCATTTGACTTGTTGGTCAACTGAATAATCCCGGAAATTCATCAGTCCGTTACTGACCGCAGTAGTGCGCCGCAGTTTCGGCGAGGAGTTTGGTGACGGATTCTTCCACGTTTTGCGGCTGCAGGCCAATGCTGCGAAGGATGCCTTTCGGAATCCCAATACATTTGCAAAAGAGATTGTGATTAAGTCTGGGATACGTTCGCATCGCGCAAGCCGGCGGCGTAGGCTTCAAAGACTCGGCGCATTTCGTCGCGGACGGTGCGGAAGCAATTTAAGATTTCTTCGTCACTGCCCTTGGCGTGGGCGGGATCGAGGAATGGCCAGTGGTGGCGGTTCAACTGGCCGGGGAAAATCGGGCACGCTTGATCGGCATTGCCGCAGACGGTGATGACCGTATCTACGCGTTGTTGCAAAAATTCCGTGAGCGGTTTTGAGCGGTGCGCGGAAATATCTATGCCCACCTCGGCCATGACTTTAATGGCAAGCGGATGAACGTAACCAGCGGGCTTGGAACCGGCGCTTTGGACATTGGCGCGGTCGTTAAGCGCGGCGCGGAGAAAACCCTCGCCGATGTGGCTGCGGCACGAGTTGCCGGTGCAGAGGATGAGAATGGTGGGCTTAGTTTGATGAGTGGACATAAATTTAGTTCAATTTGTTTTGATACCAGTTTCGGGATTGATTGCAGATTTTGCAGACGGACAGCATCACCGGCACTTCCACCAGAACCCCGACAACGGTTGCTAGTGCCGCCGGGGAACCCGATGACCATGCAAAGAAAAACCCACAAGGTCAGGTAGCGCTCAAAGAACGCAAGGCGTTTGGGGACGGCAGGCGGATTCATATCATTCTTGAATCAGGCGCAACATTTCCCTGCGGTCTTTGGTTCGCGGAAATCAAACTTCAATGGGTTCGCAGGGGAAAGTTCCGCTGGCGCAATGCCGCATTTGTCTTCCGCCAGGCAGGCGGTGTGCCGCACGCCAAGCTGGAAAACGATGGTGTTCGCAAGCACCTCCAGTCGTTCCAGCGGGAACTGCGAGATGAAGCCGACTTCGTATTCCACATCCACGTCCAGCGCGTCCGTCTGCAAGACGGATTCTGCCTTGGTAAAAATTTTTGCGAGCTTGCCGGCGGTGAGGCGATGCTGCGCGTCGTTGGCCGACCAGACTTGCAGGCGGCAGAAGAATTCCTTGCGCAGCGTGCCGCCGCAGTCAATGAAGCGTTTGTCGACGCGCGCGACTTCGGTGACGTGAGAATGGGCGGGCGCGGATTCGCCATTGGGCAGATGGAAACGTAGTTCGGCGGATGGATGCCGGGCAAGGATGGATTGAAGTTCGTTGAGTTTCATGGGGTCAACATTTCTGGCCAGCGCAGATGACCGCGAGATCGGTGCGCAAAATCCGCTTTAACTTTTTTGCATCGGCCGCCGCTTCATCGGTTTTGCCGAGCGATTTGTGAACCCAGTCAAGCGCCTCGCGCACCGCCACGGGCGCTAGTTTTTTCTCCGCCAGCCGGTAATAAACCCAGCGCTCTGATTTTTGCGAGGTGATCAAGTGCGCGTGATGCAAGATGGAAAGGTGCTTGGAGACCGTGGATGGCGCGAAGTTGAATAGTTCGGTGATCTGGCACACGCAGAGTTCGCCCTGACGGAGTGCGAGCAGAATCCTGACCCGGTTCGGGTCGGACAGTGCCTTGGTGATGGCCATGAAATCGCGCATAAAATTATATTTCGTCAAACGACGAAACGAATGTGCGGCTAATTCCGCCGGCGCGCAAGCGGTTTTTTGAAACGGGTAACGGAGCAAGCGAAGTCGATATTAACGCCACCCAAACCGGTTGGTGCAAACGGTCGCCGGCTTCCATTGGGCAATCCTGCCACCGCCGCGCTTTTGTCTGCTCCGGTGAACGGGCTTTGGTATTGAGGTTCAACTGATCAGCAGCAAGCGTGGCGGTTGGCCGGGCAGGGTTGCGGGCGCGCGATGGATGCACGGAGGCACTGAACTGCCGGGCCATTCCGTGGCAATGCGCCAGAGGTTGCCAAGGCCGAATGAAAAAGGCTGTGCCTGTGGGGCAGGCGCGTAGTGAAGGTCGTAACAGCATGCTTTCAGGTGTTCGCGGAAGTCCTCGTTATCCTCTCCGCCAAAGAGTTTGACTAGTTCGGCGCGGATGGCTGGGATGTCCACGCGTCGTTGCGCCTCATCGTTGCGCAGTCCCTCGCTGGTTGGCCCATGGTAAGTGCACAGCCAGGTGTCGGCTTCCACGGTGGCACTGTCAGCGTGGAAGGAAAAGACATCGGTGGTCACAGGTCCGGGATTTTCGTCGCGGGGATAGTCGTGGATGCAGTTGATGACGGGATCCAGATTCTGTTCCCGGAGCAGGCGCTGGTCGGCCAGAAGAAATTCAATGGCGTCACGGCCGGCCGCGCTCACGGGGAGTGCCAGTAACCGAGCCTCATCAACCGTGATGATTTCTTCATCGCTGCCCAACTGAGCTACGACTTCACTGAAATCGCCGGGCAACGGACGTGGCCAGAAAAGGGCGTTTACGCCAGCCTCGAAAGGCGTCGAGGCCAGTTCGGAAAAACTGTTCACTCGCTTGATACGCTTGTAGTCCGGCGGCGAAGAAAATGCGTTCATGCGCGAAGTGGAAAGTTATAGGAAAAAGCCGGACTGCCGGGCAGAGCGGCAGATGGAGGATTCCTATTTTCAGGCGGGCCCAGACGAGGCACGCTGTCACGGGAATCGTCAGTATCCACGCCCAGATGATGCGCCAGTTGCCGACGGCCATCGTCAACACTCGCAGCGCCACGACCTAGTTGGGAATTCGCCGTCTCTTCACGTCCGCCAACGCGAGCTTCGAGCAATTCCTGAAAACGGTAGCTCTGGCTAAAAAGTTTCTGGATGCAAGACATGGCGGGTGCAGCGGGTGCAGTTTGTCAAAAACTTTGCCGCCGCACGCACTAAAAATCAGTTCTTGGTCGATTGCTGCGCGTGCCGGATGTCCTGCGCTTCGCAAAGATAGACGACTTCTTCGGCAATGTTTTTGGCGTGGTCGGCGATGCGTTCCAAACTTTTCGCGGCCACGATCCAGTGAAGGCAGCGGGCGATGGTGTCGGGATGCTCCATCATATGCTGCGCGAGTTGTTGGTGGATGTGCTTGTTCAACGCGTCCACTTCTTTGTCGCGCGGGATGATGGTGCGTGCCGCAGCGGAATCTTTTTGCACGAAGGAATCGAGCGCATCCTTGACCATCGCGAGTGCGAGCGTGGCCATGCGCGGGAGGTCGAGATTAATTTTCACCGGCGGTTCCTGGGCGAGGTCGCGGGCGCGCTTGGCAATTTTGGTGGCTTCGTCGCCGATGCGTTCGAGGTTTTGGGAAATTTTCATCGCCACGGTCACGAGGCGGAGGTTGCTGGCGAGCGGTGCCTTGGTCAATAGCTGGATGGCCAATTCGTCAATCTCTATTTCAAACTGGTCAATGACATTGTCGTCCTCGCGGACCTTCACGGCTAGGTCGTGGTTGCGTTGCATGAGCGATTGCACGGCTTCGTTCACGGCGGTCTCGGCGTGGCTCGCCATCAGCAGCAGCTTCTGGCGCAGGTTTTCGATGCCGGCTTCAAAATGATTTTCCATAGTTCAATTCAAAAGGTTCAGCCGAACCGCCCGCTGACATAATCCTCCGTGCGCTTCTGCGCCGGGTTGGTGAAAATTTTCACCGTCGGCCCGAACTCCACGAGTTCGCCGATGTAAAAAAACGCCGTCCGGTCGGAGATGCGCGCGGCTTGTTGCATGTTGTGCGTGACGATGACGATGGTGAACTCTTTTTTCAATTCCAAAATCAAATCCTCGATGCGCGCGGTGGCGATCGGGTCGAGCGCGCTGGCTGGTTCGTCCATCAAAATAATTTCCGGACGGATGGCGATGGCGCGGGCGATGCACAGGCGTTGTTGCTGGCCGCCGGATAAGCCGAGGGCGCTGGTGTGCAGGCGGTCTTTCACTTCATCCCACAACGCTGCGCCCTGCAAACTTTGTTCGATGCGCGCGTCCAAATCGGATTTGGCTTTCACGCCGTGCAGGCGCAAGCCATAGGCGACGTTCTCGTAGATGGATTTTGGAAACGGGTTGGATTTTTGGAACACCATGCCGACGCGCTTGCGAAGTTCGATCACATCCACGTCCTTCGCGTTGATGTTGTAGCCGCCGATTTTCATGGAGCCTTCGATGCGCACGCCGTCAATGAGGTCGTTCATGCGGTTCAGGCAGCGGAGCAGGGTGGACTTGCCGCAACCGCTCGGGCCGATGAAGGCGGTGACTACTTTTTCGTCGAGGTTCAGCGAAATGTTTTTCAACGCCTTGCTGGCGCCGTAATAGAGCGAGAGATTTTCGATCTCAATGAACGGGCTGCCGGCGACCGCGCCGGGATCATTCGCGTTCACGGAAAGTTTTGGCATCAGGGTGTCCGTCATAAATCTTTCAATGCATCGCCCGCAGTTTTTTCCGCACGCGGGCGCGGATCAAAATCGCCACGATGTTCAACGCAAACGTGAGCATCAGCAGGACGAGAACCGTGGCGTAAAGAATGGGCCGCGTCTGTTCAATGTTGGGGGACTGCGTGGACAGCACAAAAACGTGATAGCCCAAATCCATGAATTGATCGCTCAAGTGCGACGGCAGCGACGCCATGTAATACGCCACGCCGGTGAAAAGAATCGGCGCGACTTCGCCCGCCGCGCGGCTCACGGCGAGGATGCCGCCGGTCATGATGCCAGGCAGCGCCTGTGGCAAAACGATTTTCAAAATGGTTTCCAGTTTGGTTGCGCCGAGCGCGAGGCTGGCTTCGCGCAGGCCGGGTGGAATGGCTTTCAACGATTCTTCCGTGGCGACGATGACGACGGGCAAAGTCATCACCGCCAGCGTGAGCGAGGCCCAGATCAGCGCGGGTTGGCCCCAAACGGCGCTGGTGTTATGCAGCACGGCGTCCATGTTTTTGCCGACGAAGTTGATGAAGAAGCCGAGGCCGAACAGACCGAAGACGATGGACGGCACGCCGGCAAGATTGTTCACCGCCGCGCGGATGATGCGCGTGATGATGGAGGTGTTGGATGCATATTCCGTCAGGTAAATCGCGGTGATGACACCGACGGGAATGACGAAAATGGTCATCACAATCACGCGGAACGCTGTGCCAACAATCATCGGCAACACGCCGGTGGTTTTCACGTCGAAGAAATCTTTCGTCGGTATGGTGGAGACGAAATGCCATGAAATTCCGGTCCAGCCGTTCCAGACGATGTTACCTAGAATCACCGCGAGGATGCCGATGATGAACAGCGTGGCCAGGCCGGTGAGGCCGGAGAAAAAGAACGACCAGAAGTCGAATTTGTCCGTGCGAAAATTTTTGGTGGCTGGCGCGTTCATCGTTTGCCCTCCAGCTTATTTTTGAAACGGTGGATGACAAAGTCGCCAATCATGTTTGAGACAAACGTTGCCGCGAACAGCAGCGCGCCGAGCATGAAAAGAATACGGTAATGGGGTCCGCCATTCACGGCCTCGGCCATTTCGGCGGCGATGGTGGTGGTGATGCTGCGCGCTGAATCAAAAATGCTCCAGGACATCACGCTGGCGGAGCAGACCATCAACACGATCATCGTCTCGCCAATTGCCCGGCCGAAACCCAGGACGCTGGCGGCAAATACTCCGGGCAACGCGGCGGGCAAAACAATCTGCCATGCGGTCTGCCAGCGCGAGGCCCCGAGCGCGAGCGCGGCCTGCGTGTAGGCACGCGGCACGCTGGTGAGCGCGTCCTCGGCGATGGAAAAAATCACGGGGATGACGGCGAAGCCCAGCGCGATGCCAGCGACGAAAGCGTTCAGCCGCGTCTGGTAGCCGAAAATGTGTTGCAGCACCGTGGCCATGACAATCAACGCAAACACGCCGGTGACGACGGAGGGAATACCCGAAAGCATTTCGATGACGGGCTTCACCGTTTCGCGGACGCGCGGGCGGGCGAGTTGCGAAACGTATATCGCTGCGCCCACGGCGAGCGGCACGGCGAAAAGTAGGCCAATTAAAGTTGTTTTGAGTGTGCCGACGAACAGCGGGATGAGGTTGAATTTTTTAATCTGGCCTACGGGCTGCCAGATGCGTTCGGGTTTCTCGTAGCCGCTCCATTGATGAGGTCGCAGCAGGTATTTCCATTCGGTAGTGTTGATTTTGGCGTCGGGGTCGTTGCGGAAATTTTCAGGAATGTCGTTGAGCGCCTCGATTTTCACGTCCATGAGCGTCTTGATGGTTTCCTTGTCCATCGTGGTGAACTGCTCGGGCGTTAGTTCGAGGTAACGCTGAAGTTCGGCAGGGGAATGTCTGTCCAGTTCGGCGGTGGGAATGACGGGCTGGATGAGGGCGGTGTCAGTCTGGCCGAAAAATACCGGCAACGCCTCGCGGGCGACGAACAGGAAAATCAGCAGCACCATGCCGATGGCCGACAGCGAGATGAGGAAGATCAACTTTTCCGCGAGCCATTCGCCGGGGCGAGCCTGATGACCGCGATGGATGCCCATCCAGCCAGCGGAGCGGCGGCGTTGTTCGGTGTTGGAACTCAATTGCGGAAAAGGTTAAACGGGCGGCGCGAGTTTCTCAATGAGAACCGCGCCGCCCGCCGGGAATGATCAGTGGAGGAACAGGTGATCAAATCAGTTGCTGCGGAGATTTTTCGGCAACGGATAGTAGCCGATTTCTTTAACATATTTCTGGCCGCTATCGCTGCGAATCCAGTTCAGATAAGCGGCAATCTCGCCTTTGTCTTTTGCGGGGTCGAGATAGATGAACAGGTGACGCCAGATGGGATAGGTGCCGGCGACGACATTTTCCTCGGTCGGCGCGATGGCGGGGGAGGTTTCATCCTTTTTGATGGGGAGCAGTTTGCTACCGCCGCCGTAGGCTGCGCCGCCGTAGCCGATGGCGTTTTTGTCTTTCATGACGGATTGGACGATGAGCGCGGTGCCTTGCTGGGTTTGGGCGCTGGCGGCAAAGTCCTGGCCTTTCAATAC
Organism: uncultured Verrucomicrobia subdivision 3 bacterium; assembly: GCA_903827955.1. Classification (GTDB taxonomy): domain Bacteria; phylum Verrucomicrobiota; class Verrucomicrobiia; order Limisphaerales; family UBA11358; genus UBA11358. The sequence continues at coordinate 20,232 of CAIKKJ010000061.1, read as the reverse complement.
GTGTTCCTTGAAAAACTCGTAGGTGCCGGAGCTGTTTTCGCGGCTGTAGACGGTGATGGGGGCATCAGCGCCGCCGACTTCTTTCCAGTTTTTCGTTTTGCCGGTGAAGATGTCTTTCACCTGGTCGAGAGTGAGTTCCTTGACGGAGTTTTCCGGATGAACGTAGACGGAGAGGCCGTCGAGCGCGACTTTGTATTCCAGCGGGCGCTTGCCGTTGAAGACCTTCACGCAATTGGCGATTTCGGCGGGCTTCGCTTTGCGCGAGGCGTCGCAGAGATCGGTCTGCTGCGCTTGCAGTGCGGCGAAGCCGGTGCCGGTGCCGCCGCCGGTGACCTGGATTTTCGTGTCTTTGTGTTCGCCCATGTAAACCTCGGCCCATTTCTGGGCGAGGATGACGAGGGTGTCGGAACCTTTCACGGTGATGGTTCCGGCCTGCAGGTTGGCGGCCAAGGCCGCGAATGACAGGAGAGAGAGCAGTTTTTTCATATCAGATTTTTTACGTTCAAATGTTAGACTATTTTTGTTTTCGGACGTTAGTTACAATTTGGTGACAATCAGAATTTCCACATCACATCGGCAAAGATGCGGAGGGTTTCGGTGGTGGGTTGCTTGGTGCCGGTGACGGCAGCACTGACCATCGTGTTGGCAAAGGCCGAGAACGTAAAGCTCACGGAATCGGTGAATGAATACGTCAGTTTGACGAGGTGTCCCTTGATGTTTGTGCCGCCGAAATAGCCGGAGCCGCTGCTGGCAAAGGCATTCTTGTAATACACGCCGAAGTCGTCATCCACCATCTGGTCATACCAGGCGTCGGCCTGGAGATATTCATAGCGGTAGGTGAGATCCCACGTTTTGCGCGTGCCGGATTTGCCGAACGTGACGCCCGCCCAATAGCCGTTGTTGTTGCGGTTGATGGCGATGTTGTTCATATATTCACCGGCGAACTTGACCGGGAACGGTCCGTTGTAAAACGGCACGCTGTCAAAGGTGTAGGTCACGCTCGCGTCGGCGATAACCGGGGTGTAGGCGTTGATCAATCCGCCGGTCAGCGTGCGGGAATTGCCCTGGTTGTTGACGGCGACATTATTCGTCGAGAGTTGGTCGCGGTTCAAAAGCTGGAACGCCGCGAGGCCGAGGCTGCTGGACCAATGCGTATTCCATTTGGAATTGAGCATGATCTGTTCGCCGAGCATCGCCGGGTCATGCTGACCTTTGGATTCTTCATCCATGACAAAACCTGCGCCGGTGAAGGCCAGTGTGTGTTTGTCGTTGATGACGTAGCTGCCGGACAATGCCAGGCCTTCCGGTGTGATGTCGTTATCAAAAACCATCGGCGTAAGCGCGAATGGGTTTTCCATCTTGCCCACCGTGGCCGCCAGCGTCCAGCCGCCGGAATTGATCGCCGTCCATTTGCCCCAGGCCGTGTCCACCCAAAGTGGTTTCTTGCTGAAATTATTTTCTTCCGTGGTGTTGTTCGAAAGCGGGTTGCCAGCGCTGTCGCCGGAACCGAGACGGAAACCGGCTTCCAAATTGTCGAGAATGTTCGCCGTGATCCCGAAGCGTAGGCGGTAGCGGAAACGGCCACGTTCCGCAAACGAGGTGTTCTCTGTCGTGATCTGGTCGTAGCGGGCGCGAATGTCGCCGGTCAGCTTGTAACCCGTCACCCAGTCCGGCATGCCGGTCTTGGCCTGCAACGCCGTGTTGAAATTTTTGTCCGCCTCATCGCGCAAATCTTTCGCCTCGGTGGTGGTTAAAATCCCCTTGTCCACCAGCTTGTCGATCAATGCGTCCGAAGACTGTGCGTGACTGTTAGCGGCCAAAGCTATTGTTGCCGCTGCGCCAGCGATGATGGCTGTGCCCGTCCTATGTTTAAATGATTTGTATTTAGTCATGGTTGTAGTTTGAAATGCGGGCGCAGTATTAAGCACCATTGTTACAACTAGACGGCGGAAATGTTACAAATATGTGACAATAAATCTGGTCACAGTTCGGCAATGGTAGAATAGGGAGAAATCACTTGCGATTGCTGGCGAAAATACTTTCCACCACTTCGATGGTCTTGTCGCGCGGATTTGGCCAGGTCTCGGCCAGCTTGCTGTTTCTAAATGCCCCGCTCGCGATCCGTTTGCCAGTGGTATTGTCAAAAAAATTCACATCCAAAGTGTCCAGATAGACTGCGAGATCCCAGTTCCAATGCTCCTCGTAGGTCACGTAAAACGCCACATCCGCCGGCTTGTCCTTGAGCGCGCCGATGTTGGTTCTGATGTTCCGATGTGCGAGTGCCGTGACGATATAGCTGCCGATGTTCGGGTTTCCGCGCGGAGCGACGACGACGTAAGCTGATTTCAACGAACTCAAATCCAATTCTCCAAAGTGCTGCGCTGGCGGAATCGTCGAACAACCAGTCATGACCAGAATGGCCAGTAATCCTAAGCAAGTAAAAACCGGTTTCATGCAAATTTTTTACCGGGCAGAAATTTCCAACATCCGCTCAATTGGCAGGCGGGCACGCTGGATGATTTCCGGTGGCAGTTCCACGCGCGGCGCGAGGTTTTTCATGCAGTCGCGAACTTTTTCGAGCGTATTCATTTTCATGAATTTACATTCACTGCAACGGCAGCCGTCCGTCGGCAGCTTCATCGCGTTGAACACCGGCGCGCAGAGAAATTCTTTATCCGGACATTCCTTCTGCATCCGGTGAATGATGCCTGACTCCGTCACGATGACGAACCGCTTGGCTGAGTTGGTCTTGCAGTAGGTGATCATCTTCTCCGTTGAGCAAACCGCGTCCGCCAGCTCGCGCACTTCGCGCAGACTTTCCGGGTGGACAATAATTTTCGCATCGGGAAATTGCCGTTTCGCCGCCAGCACTTGCTCGCGCTGAAACTCGACGTGCGCGTAACAATTCCCTTTCCACAACGTCATCGGGCGGCCTGTCTGCTCCATCACCCACTGGCCAAGATTTTCATCCGGCACGAACAAAAGATCGCGATCTTTCGGCGCGGCGTTGACGATTTTTTCCGCGTTGCCGCTGGTCACAATGACGTCGCACAAGGCCTTCACCGCCGCGCTGCAATTGATGTAGGCAATCGTCCAGAAATTCGGATTCGTGGCCTGCAACTTCGCGAGGGCAGGGGCGGGGCAACTTTCTTCGAGCGAACAGCCCGCGTCCTTATCCGGCAGCACGACGATTTTGTTCGGGTTCAAAATCTTCGCCGTCTCCGCCATGAAATGCACGCCGCAGAACACGATGACATCCGCGTTCGTCTTGGCCGCCTGCTGCGCAAGGCCGAGCGAATCGCCAACAAAATCGGCGACGTCCTGAATCTCCGGCACCTGATAATTGTGCGCGAGGATGACGGCGTTGAGCTGTTGCTTGAGCGTGAAAATTTCGTGCGCGAGCGGCGTGAATTTTTCTTTCGTCATCCCGGCGCGCGGCTGGATTTCTGCGATTTGAATCACACCCTAAAGTTAGCGGGAACCGTGTCCGTGTTCAATCCGTGTTTCATCTGTGGCGGAAAGAATCCGCCACTGACCCGCCGGCAAATCACCGATCCAGAAATTTCCAATCCGCACGCGCATCAGCCGCAGCGTTGGGTGGCCGATAGCCGCCGTCATGCGCCGCACCTGACGATTCTTGCCTTCGACTAATTCCAAGCCAATCCAGCAATCGGGAACGCTTTTGCGAAAACGGATCGGCGGCACACGCGGCGGAATCTCCGGCTGAGGTTCCAGCAGCCACGCGCGGCATGGTAAAGTCTTGTGGCCCTCAATCACTAACCCGTGCTGCAACTTGTCCAGTGCTTCGCGCGTGGGAATGCGTTCCACCTGCGCCCAATACTCGCGCTCGTGTGCGTGGCGCGGATTGAGCAACCGGTCGTTCCACCGCGCCTCGTCGCTCAACAGCAGCAGTCCTTCGGAATCGGCATCCAGCCGCCCGATGGCATAGACGTTTTTCGGAAAACCAAATTCCGCGAGCGGACGGTTCGGCGAGCCGTCGCTAGTGAATTGCGAAAGCACGCCGTAGGGTTTGTGGAACGCGATGAGCATAGCGCGGCGAAAATTTGCCACAGAGCCGCGGATAACACAGAGAAAAAATTCTTTGTCTTGGCGTCCCGGCGTCCGGGCGGTTAAATTCCTCCTGTGATTCGTAACATCATTTTCGATTGGTCCGGCACTTTGGTGGATGATCTGCCTGCAGTTCTAAAAGCTTCCAACTACGTTTTGACGCAGGCGGGTAAGCCGGAAATGACCCTGGATACTTTTCGCGCGGAATTTCAATTGCCGTTCACCACGTTCTACGACCGGCACACGCCCGAAGTCCCGATGGCGCAGTTGGAGGAGTGGTTTCACGCCGAGTTCCGACGCTCGCAAACTTCCGTGGTGGAACTGCCGCACGCGCGGAAATTTCTGGAATTTTGCCGCGCGCACAAGCTGCGGACGTTTCTCTTGAGCACCGTCCACGGCGATCATTTCAAGGTGCAATGCCAGGGCAACCGCTTTGATTTATTTCTGGACCGGCCTTACACCGATGTCTGGGACAAGCGCGAAAAAATCCACGAAATTCTTCACGACAACAAACTCAAGCCGGAGGAAACGCTCTTCATCGGCGATATGGAACACGACATCGCCACCGCCAAACACGGGGGAATTCATTCCGCCGCTGTGCTGACCGGCTACAACACGCTCGCCCAACTCCGCGCCGCCAAGCCGGATGTGATTGTCGAGCATCTCTCCGAACTGCGGACGATTTTGGAGCGAAATAACTTTCATCTCACCGCGCCGGCTAAGACGAGGGTGGAAGATGGAGGATTGAAGATGGAAAAAGACGGCGGCCATCCTCAATCCGCCACCCTCCATCCTCGCAGCGAATTTCCCATCACCACCGTCGGCGCGCTCATCTTCAATTCCAAAAATGAAGTGCTGATGTTGCGCACGCACAAGTGGTCGAACAAATGGGGCATCCCCGGCGGCAAAATCAAATTGGGAGAAACGAGCGAAGCCGCGTTACGCCGCGAAATCAAGGAAGAGACGAATCTCAAGGTGAACCAGATTCAATTCGTGCTCGTGCAGGATTGCATCCACTCCAAGGAATTTTACCGCGACGCGCATTTTGTTTTGCTGAACTACACCTGCCGCGTCACCGGCAAAGCGGACGTGAAACTGAACCACGAGGCGCAGGAATTCCGCTGGCTGAAAATCGCCGCCGCCAAAAAACTCAAGCTGAACAAGCCGACAAAGATTTTGCTGGAGGCAGTCAAAACAAAAGCTCAGGCTAAATTATGAGCTTATTCACATACTCGGGACAACTCATAGACGGGAAAAAGAAGGCTGGACAAATAACTGCCAAGTCTGAAGATCAAGCGCGAAAGCGGCTTGCTGTTGAAATGAATCTGATTATGATTGATTCAATAAAACTACAGCCGGATGCGAAACAGCAACTGAATTCAGTTCAAAAGCCTAAGGCCAATTCAAAGCTTCAGAAGTTGCTTTATCTTCAGCACGGTTGCTGCTTCTTTTGCGGAGAAAAACTCTCTCCAAGCAATGCCAGCATTGAACACCTCAATCCCAAGGCGAAAGGCGGCACCAGCACCGAAGATAATGAAGTGGTATGTCATCTTTCACTGAATCAAACATTCGGAAGCATGGACTTGCGGCGAAAGTTTGAATTTATTCTTCGGCAAAAAGGCGTTTTCAAGTGTCCGCAGTGAAATTCATCGGGCAAAATTTTTTAACCATCTGCGAAAGATTCCAATTGAACACAGGCAACATCTCCATCGTTGATCTCGAAGTGTTTTACCGCGTCGGCGTGCCGGACGCGGAACGCTCGCAGCCGCAGCGGTTGTTGCTCACCGTCGTGCTGGAATCTGATTTCACCGCCGCCGCGAAATCTGATGGCATTGCGGACACGATTGATTATTACGCCGTCACGCAGCGCCTGCAGAAATTTGACGAAGGCCGCGAGTGGAAGCTGATTGAAAAACTCGCCGCCGACATCGCGGACACGGTCCTGGCGGAATTCAAGCCGCAGTCCGTTTCCGTGGAGGTGAAGAAATTTATCATCCCGCAGGCGCGGTATGTTTCCGTAGCTTTGACACGACAGAAAATTTAGACAGGATTAACAGGATGAAACAGGATTCCCCTCAATCCTGTCCATCCTGTTAATCCTGTCTATTGTTAATTCTCGTTCCATCCATCGCTGACAATTTCCAGCCGGACTTGTTCGTTACAATTTTTACCGCGCCGGAATTGCGGGTGTAAATCACGGGAATCTTTTTCTGCTCCAGCCGTTCCTTCAAGCTGCGTCCAGCGCGGCGCGTGGCCGGATATTCAGAATCCGCAATCACGATGACGCGCGGCGAAATCGCCTCAATCAGCGCGTCGCACAAGGGTTCCGTGCTTTCCGGCAATCCGGCGATGACGATGTCCGCGTGCAAATCATTCGTGCCGCCGAGCAACGTGCTTTGGGCATCGCGGCTCAAGTCGGACAGCAGCAAAATTTTTGTGCCGTGAAAATCGCCGCGCAACACGAGCGGCGCATCGTCGGCGTGGGCCGGCGCGTTGGTGAACGGAAACAAAACCTGCCAACAGCCGGCGTGCTCGCCAAAATTCAAAACGTGATGCCGCGACGTTTTTTCAAACTCGGCCACCGCTTCGCGATACGCCGGCGAACGAAATTTCGCCCCGCTCGTCCAGAGTTCGCCGATGCCGAACAGCGCATCCAGATTGGTCGCGCCGCCGCAACTGCGCGTCGCGCCCTCGGTCAGCGCGAGCCGGGGAAGATGGTTCACGCCTTGGGCGCGGAGAAAATCTTTCAGCGTGAACTGCACCGCGTTTTCATTGCCGCAGTTGATGAGCCAGTCGTTGCGCGTGCCGTCGGCATCAACGTAAATCGCGTGTCCGCCGCTCAATGGCAGCACGGTCAAATCGGTTTCATCGCGTGCTGACTGCCATTGCCAGAAATAAATTGCGCCGATGCAAATTAAAATCAGCGCGCCGGAAATGATTCTCCGCCGCGTCGAAAACCAGCCGCTGAAAATCGCGATCAACACCGCATAATAAATTCCAATCGTGACCAGCGACGGTTCGGGAACGTAAAAATACGCGCCTGGAATCTTGGCGGATTCCACGCTTACCCACGTCATCGCAGCCATGAAAAACCACGCGGCGTGGTTAAACAATTCCGTGAACCACGGCAGCCAATGGCCGCAAATGAGCGCGCCGAGATTGGCTATCAGCGCAAACGTGCCGAGTGGCACGGCGAACAAATTGGCGAGCGTTGAGACCGGGCTGAATAAATGAAAATATTTCGCCGCGAGCGGAATCGAGCCCATCCACGCGGCAAAAGACAAACCACAGTAGCGCGCAAATTTTCGCGCGAGCCAGAGCGAAACTTTTTTCCAGCCGGAAATGAGTTCGTCCGGCAGCAGCGGATCGTGTTTCAGAATGCGGTCAAAAAATTCATTTAGCGGCGGCAGCATGAGCGCGATGATGAGCATGACGAAAAAGGAAAGTTGAAAGCTCGCCTCGAAAAGTTGGTTGGGGTTCCAGACCAAAATGATGAAGGCCGCCGCCGCGAGCGAGTTCAGCAAGTCGCTCGGACGTTTCAGTGCCCAGCCGCCGAGGACGACGGTCATCATCACGGACGCGCGGATGGCGGACGGTTCCCAGCCGGTCGCGGCGGTGTAAAACCAAATCAGCGGAATCGCCACCGCACCGCACCACGCGCGCGAGACGCGCAGCACGCGGAGCAATGTGACGATGATGCCGGACAGCAATGCTATCCGAAGCCCGTCAATCGCGAACATGTGCATCGTGCCGGCGCGCAGAAATGGTTCGCCGATGTCGCCAGTGAAGGCGGTGCGCCAGCCGAGAGTCATTGCCCAGAGTAGGCGCAACGGCTCGTCTTCATTGGGTAATCCGAGTGCGAGCGTTTCTTTTGACCAGTTCAGAAAATGGTCGGTGAGCGGCGGATTTGGAATTTGCGGTGGTAAAATTTTCCAGTCGTTTGTGGACTCAGCCTTGAGTTGAAAATAGATGCCGCGCGTTGCCAGATAATTTTGAAAGTCGAACAGTCCATCCGCCAGCGGCGGCGGCGGACGCGCGATGACGCCGGCTATCTCCACGCGTTGGCCAGCGAAAAAATTGCTGGCAAGAATTCCGGGTGTCGTCACCAAAATTTCACCGGCAGCCGGAAGAAAAATTTCAGCGCGGCGGATTTCGGAAACGCGGACGCGGGCGGCATTGCGCCAGGTTTCCTCGCCGTCGCGCTCGACGATTTTGAGGCGCGGCGTTTCGGCGAGTTCGCCGCGCACGGTGACGGGCGCGGTTTGGTTGCCCAGCAAAGGCCGTAGGTCGTTGGGCGAAACGACGGCAGTGCGGGCGGCAAAATTTGTCCAGCCCACGAGCAGGAGCAGCGGCCAAATTAGGATGTGGCGAATTTTTTCGAGGACGAGAACGAGAACGAGGACGAAAAAAGCGGCGGCGAACAAAGCCTTCAGCGGCGGATGCACCAACTGCGCGAGCAGCAGGCCGGCGGCGTAAGCAAAAACGACGCTGACAAAAGGACGGTTCATTTTACCAGCGTTTGAATTTTTTCCCGGCCAACCAGAGCAGCGCCAGGCCGATGGTTCCGCCGATGACATCCACGACCACATCGGAAATTTGGCCGGTGCGCGAAGGAATGAAAACCTGATGCAACTCGTCGCTGCTGGCGTAAAGAAAAACTACGGCGAGCGCGACGCCGGCTTCGTCCCAGCGCCACTTTCGCTGGTCGTGGCGCTGCGGTTGGCGGATGGCGCGCCATGCCAACACCGCAAGGATGGCAAATTCCGTCATGTGGCAGCCTTTTCGAAAATCGTAATGCAGTTCCTCGATCCGCGTCTGGGACATTTGTGGAAACAGCCAGCGCATGAGCGGTTCAAAATAAATCGAGGAATGGTGCGACGATTCGGCGTCGCTGGACGCGGTGAAAATCACCGCCATCCAAAAGAGCAGGGGCAGCCAGTAGATGAGAAACTTCCGGAACTTGGACACGCCGGATGAAAACCCGATTTTCCCCGCGCTGCAACCAAATTTCCGCGAACACGGTTGCTTTGAGTGTGACCCGCTTCCGGCACGCGAAAGGTTCCGTCGCCTGACGCTCCGCTCGGCGACGGGGTTGTCGCAGCGCGACGAACCCTACCGTGGAATTTCCGCGATTGCCAAGCCGCCGCGCTCGTGGCATAGAAATGCACCCGATGAAAAAGTTTTTAATCGTTTTGACCGTCGCGCTCGCGGCGCTGGCCGGGCGTGCGGCGCTACCGCAGCCGGACTTGATTGCACAAATCCATTTTGCCGGCGGTGCCAAGGTGGCCGCTGACAAAAATTATCCGGCGTTCGCCAATGAGTTTTCCTCCGCCGAGGCGCTGGCGTTGCGTCGGCAAGTCGCGGACAAACTCGCGCTGTGGCTGGCGAAAAATCTCGCCGCTGCCGTGCCGGATGGGGCGGCAAAACTGCACCCGCTGCTGGACGATTTGCAAAGCGCGGAATGGTTTCTCGAAGCGCGCGCGGCGGCAGACGGGAAGGCGGACACAGCCATCGCCATCAAACTGGATTCAGCCCGCGCGCAAGTTTGGCAGGCGAACTTGAAACCGTTTTTTCCGGCGGCGACTTTTCAGTTGTCCGGCGGCTGGCTGATTTTTGATGCCGGCACGGGGGCGGCGAAATGCGGTGCAAACCTCGCGCAAAAAATTTCCGCACCGCCAGCCGGTTGGGCGGATGTGGATGTGAACTGGCAGCGCGTCGGCCAATGGAGTCCATTTGTGAAGTCGCTGGATTTGCCGGAGACGGCTTTGAAAATTTCCGCTGACGCGACGAATTTGCTCATCAACGGAAAATGTTTCTTCCCGGAAAATCTCGCGCTGAAACTGGACGCATGGAAAATGCCGACGAATACGGTGCATCAGCCGTTCGTCAGTTTTACAGCGGTGCGCGGCATGGCTGGCTGGCTGAAATCGCAGTCGTGGGCGCAGCCGTATCTGTTGGCGCCGGTGCAAAACCAGGCGTTCATCTGGGCGATGGGCGGGGCGCCGTTCCAGGCGTTTTACGCGGTGCCGGTGGCGGATGCGAATGCAGCACTGGCGCACTTGGATGCCACTTTGCAGCCGGTGATCGCGGAGCGGAACGCGCATGATGGGTTTGTGTCGCCGTTCACGCTGGAGGCAACGAATAGCCGTTTGACGTTGATCGGTGCGCCGATGATGGCACCGTATGTTCAGACATTGAAGGAGCCAAGCGGGGAATTTTTGCTGGCGGGCGGTTTTCCGAACACGCCGCGCAGCAAGCCGCTGCCGCCGGAACTGTTCGCGCGGCTCGCCACGCCGGGATTGGTTTTTTACCATTGGGAAATCACGGCGGAACGCATCATGTCGCAATTGCAGTTGAGCCAGCTAGCGTTGATGCTCACGCGGCATAAGCAACTCGATGGCGAGGCCGTGCCATTCAAGTGGGTGTCCAAAATCGCGCCTTCGCTTGGCAACACCGTCACGGAAATCACGCAGACCGCACCGGATCAATTCACCTTCACGCGCCGGGCGCCGGGTGGGTTGACGGCGTTTGAATTGCTCGCCCTGGCGAACTGGCTGGATGCGCCGGATTTTCCCGGTTGCAGCCTGCAACTGCCGCCGCCGTCCGCGCGGTTGAAAAAACTTCGCAAAAACAATGCGTCCGCGCTGCCGGGATTGCCCCATTGATTCATGCTCAAGCTTGGCGTCAACATTGACCACGTCGCCACGGTTCGCGAGGCGCGTTATCGCGGCCTGGGTCACGGCGAACCGTGTCCGGTGTTGGCCGCCCTCATGGCGGAGGCGGCGGGCGCGCACGGCATCACGGCGCATTTGCGCGAAGACCGCCGGCACATTCAGGATCGCGACGTGTGGGCGTTGCGGGAAAAAATTGCAACGCGTTTGAATCTGGAAATGGCGAACGCACCGGAGATCATCGCCATCGCGCTGAAGCTGAATCCGGAAATCGTGTGCATCGTGCCGGAACGGCGGTTGGAAGTGACGACCGAGGGCGGACTCGACGTGCTGGGCGCGGAAAAATCTTTGACCGAGACGCGCAAAAAAATGAACGCCGCGGGTATCGAAGTCAGCCTGTTCATCGCGCCGGACGCAGCGCAGATTGAAGCGAGTGCACGGGTCGGGGCGCAGTTCATTGAATTGCACACGGGAAAATTTGCGGAGGATTTTCAAGCTGCGGACGATAAAAGACGGAAGGCGGAAACAGAATTGTTGCGCCTCATTGCCGGTGCAAAACAGGCGCACGCGCTGGGTTTGCAGGTGAATGCAGGGCATGGCTTGAATCTCGAAAACCTGCCCGCGCTGTTTGCCGTGCCGCATCTGGTGGAATTGAACATCGGCCACAGCCTGGTGAGCCGCGCGGTTTTCACCGGCATGGAAAACGCCGTGAAGGAAATGCTCGCGGTGATGAAAAACTATCGCACATGATTCTCGGCACCGGCATTGACATCGTGGAAGTAGCGCGTATCACAGCTTCATTTGAAAAAAACGGCGACGCATTTTTGCGCCGGATTTTATTGCCGGAGGAAATCGAATATTGCTTGCAGCACCGCCAGCCCGCGCCATTTCTGGCCGTGCGTTTTGCGGCGAAGGAGGCGATTTCCAAGGCGTTCGGCACGGGCATCGGCGCGGAACTGGGCTGGCTGGACATGGAAATTCGCCGTCAGGAATCTGGCGCACCCTTCGTCGTGCTGCATGGCAAGGGCCAGCAATTGTTTGCAGTCCGCGGGGCAAAACGACTGCACGTCAGCTTGAGCCACACCGAAAATTACGCAGTGGCCACGGCGATTTTGGAGGGCTGAAAACGGTTGTTCTGGCTTTGTCATTTCGCTTTTTTAACCGCTCGGTTTGCGGCACACTTTGCGCGTGGAGCAAGCGTTGATGGCCATCTTGATTTTCGCGGGCGCGAGCTTCTTCTTCGCGCTGGCGGAGACGGCGTTATTTTCGCTCACCAAATGGCAGGTCGCTCAACTCGCCGAGAAGCATCCTCATCGCGGCAAAATCGTGGCATCGCTGCTGGCGCGGCCGGAGGATTTGCTGGCCACGCTCGTCCTCGGCAACACCTTCGCCAACGCCGCGATGCTCGCGGTGGCGCTGCGGCTGTCGTTCGACACGCACTGGGCGCTGTCGCTCATCGCCATCGCGCTCGCGGTGCTGGTGCTGCTGGGCTGCGAGGTGTTTCCGAAAACTCTGGCGGTGCGCCGGCCGGAACGCTGGGCGTTGCGCGTGGTGTGGCTCCTGTTCGTTTTTGAAAAAATTTCCAAGCCGTTTTACAGCGTCGCGCAATGGCTAAATGCCGCCGTCCTGAAAATTGCCGCCAAACAATCGTCCGGGGCGATGCCGCTCACGGATGCCGAGTATCATGAGCTTTTGGAAATGGCCCAGCAGCAGGGCACGCTCGCGGAATCGGAGAAGGAAATTATTTTGCAGATCATCAGTCTCGACCAGCGCATGGCGCGCGATGTGATGCGTCCGCGGGCCGGCATGGCGGCGATTTCCGATGATGCGACGGTGGACGAAATGATTGCCGCCGCCAAAAAGTTCCAGCATCGCCGCCTGCCGATTTACGACGAGACGCCGGACACCATCGTGGGCATCTTGAACACGCGCGCCTTGCTGCTGAATCCGCAAATTGATCTGGCGGACGCGATTGAATTTCCATCGTTCGTGCCGGAGACGATGAACCTGCTGCTGCTGTTCCGCGCCCTGCAAAAACAGCAGCGCGGTCTGGCGATTGTGCTCGATGAATTCGGCGGCACGGCGGGCGTCGTGACGATGGAAGACATTCTCGCGGAACTCGTCGGCAAAATTCGCACGCACGCGCAGCCGGAAGGTTTCGTGATGGAAAAAATTTCCGCCGACCAGTGGCGCGTGAACGGCACGATGCGGCTGGATGATTTTCGCCGCGAGTTTCCCGCGTTGCCGGAAATCCCGGAAGTGGAGACGATGGGCGGGCTGCTCTCGCATCTGCTCGGCGTGGTGCCGGATGCGGACGAGTCTGCGAATTTTTCCGGCCTGAAACTCACGGCGCGCAGCACGGACGGACGGCGCGTGAATGAACTGCTGGTGCAAAAAGTTAAATGATGGATACGAGTTTTCTCAACTGGTTTGCTCTGGCACTGTGTCTCGGTGCGTCATTCTTGCTTTCGGGCATGGAGGCGGGCGTGTTTGCGCTGAATCAATTGCGGGTGCGGCGACTGGCGCGGGCGGGCAAGCCTTCGGCAAAAATCCTGAACCGCTTTTTGGAAAAGCCGGAAAGATTCCTGTGGACGATTCTCGTCGGCAACACGCTGGTGAACTTTGTCATCCTCGGCTGGCTGCTGGTGAAGTTGCGCGAATGGTTTTTGGGGCAGACGCTGTTGATCATTTTAATTTTTACCGCCGTCGTCTTTTTGTTCTACACGTTTTTTGACCTGCTCCCGAAGATGCTGTTTCGCGCCCATCCCAATTCACTTTGCCTCACGTCGGCGCGGCCATTTCGCATCGTCAACTTTTTGTTAAGCCCGTTCGTCGTGATTGTTGAGGACGTGTCGCAGACGATTTTGAAATGGACGGGCGGGCAGGCGTTCACCGGCCGACTCTTCGGTAACCGCGAGGAAATGCGCGCGATGATGCGCGAGTCGGGGCAGGCCTTGACCGACGACGAGCACGCGATGGTCAACCGTGTTTTGGATCTGCAAAATTTCACCGTGAGCCAGATTGCCAAGCCGCTCGCGCAGACGCCGGCGGTGGAATTGCAGACGCCGTTGCGCGAGGCCTTCACCCTGGCGCGCGACCACGTCATCTCGCGCCTGCCGGTCTGGGAAACGCGCGAGGGCAAACGCCGTGTCGCCGGGCTGCTGGACATCCGCCCGCTGGTCTATCGCGAGGATCTGGATCTGGATAAGCCGGCGAGCGCCTTCATGACTCCGGCACTGTTCATCGGCGAAAATGTGAAGCTGGAAGTCGCCTTGCGGCAGATGCAGCGTGCCGGCCAGCGCACAGCGATTGTGCTGTCGCCGGAGCAAGCGGAAACCGGTGTAGTGAAGCTCAAGGACATTTTGCGCGTGATGTTCGGCGAAATGAAATTTTGAAATGAACTGGGACGCCCTCATTTCCATCTCGTTGAAAATCTTCGCCGTGCTGCTGCTGGTGGTGCTGAACGGATTTTTCGTGGCGGCGGAACTCGCGCTCGTCCGCATTCGCGACACGCAGCTTGCGTCGCTCGAAGCGAAAGGCAACCGCCGCGCCAAAACCGCGCGGCACATCATCGCGCACATTGATACTTACATCGGCGTGACGCAGTTCGGCATCACGCTCGCGAGCCTCGGCCTCGGCGTGGCGGTGGAGCCGGTGTTCAACGAGCTGCTCGACCCGCTCTTTGACATGCTGCGCGTCACCACGGAAAGTTTGCGGCATCACATCGCCATCGGCGTCGGGTTTTTCGTGAACTGCTACCTGCTCATCGTCGCGGGCGAGCTCGTGCCGAAGGCGGTGGCCATCCGCCGCACGCTGCCGACGGCGCTGTGGACGGCGCGGCCGCTGACGTGGTTTTACCGGCTGGCGTTTCCGTTCATCTGGGTGCTGCACCGTTCGTCGCAACTGATTTTGAAACGGCTCGGCATCGGCGCGGACGAATTGCACGGCGGACATTCCGAGGAGGAATTGCGCGTGGTGTTGGCGGCGGCGCAAGGCTCGCACGATCGTCGCAACTTGATTTTGAACGCGCTCGATTTGCGCTATCGCGTCGCCCGCGATGCGATGCGGCCACGCAACGAAATCTCGCTGTTCCCGGCCGATGCGACCATCGCCGAGTGTATGGAAATGGCGGAGCGCACGCGCTATTCACGCTTTCCAATTTGCTACGACGGCGATCCCGATCAGGCGCAAGGCGTCATTCACATCAAAGATCTTTTCGCACAGCGCGACAGGGCGCGAACGGCGGCGGATTTAATTCCGTTCACGCGCAAACTGATTTGCGTGCCGGAGACCGCGCCGTTGGAAAAATTGTTAAACCGGTTTTTGGAAAAGAAATCGCACTTCGCATTTGTGGTGGACGAATTTGGCGGGACGCTGGGCATCATCACGCTGGAAAATGTCATCGAGACCGTCGTCGGGCAGATTCAAGACGAGTTCGACGCGGAGGCGACGCAGTTCATCCGCAAGAGCGAGAACGTGTGGGAAATTTCCGGCACGCTGCCGCTGCATGAGCTGGAGAAAATTATCGGCATGGTTCAACACGACGAGAGCGTGGCGACGGCCAGCGGCTGGGTGACGGAAAAATTGCGCGGTTTCCCGAAAACGGGGGATGCGTTTGCGCACGGCCAGTTTGAATTTCGCGTAGAAGAAATGGACGGCCCGCGCGTAGCCAAATTAAAAATCACGCAGCGGCGTTGAGCTTCACCACTTCGCCCCGCGCACGGCGAAAAATCCCGTCGCGCCGGCAATCACCGCGTCCGCTCCGACCGACCACCACAAGCCCGCGCTCGCTGATCCGACGGCGAAAATCAGCAGCGCGCCTAGCCACAGCGCAAGCGGATGAAAGTCCGGCGTGCTGGAGCTGCCCGGCTGTTTTTTGATGAGCGACGGCGTGATGAACATCAGGATGAGCAACGCGGCCAGGCCCCAGACCAGGAAATTTAGCGGCGTGGCGCCGTTCCAATTCACCGTGAGTTTCGTGGGTTCCCACAACCAGAGATGTTTGACGTGCCACGCCCACGGTTCGAGCGCGAAATCAAATGCCGCCACCAAGATGGACGTGAAGCCGATGAGCCAGTAGCCATAGCGTTTCGTCTTACGCCACGGACGCAAAATTAAACGCCCGACGCCGCGCGCGGTGAACAGCACGGCGATCCAGAGCAGGGGAATGGTCCACGGCACGACGCTGAAAATTTGCGCGCCGGCCTGCGAATTGAAAACGATGGGGCCGAGCGGAATCGCCGTCCGCGCGCTGAACCCATGCACCGCGCTGCCGATGGCGGCGGTCACGACGGCGGCGGTGAAAATGTTTTGCAGCGGCAATTGGCGGTTAAGCCCGAGCAGGCTGGCGGCGGCGGCTAGTGCGATGGCGGCGGCATCCACCCACGAAAGCCAGCGCGGAACGAGGAGTTCCACCAGGCTGGCCACGCCGAGCAGGGCGTTGAGCGTGCCAAAAATATATTTCCGCAGGTTGCCGGACAGTTGCATCTGAATTTGTGGACAGTGCAGGAAATCTTTACGCCGGGCAAACCGGAAAATTGTGAAATTCATGTGACCTGTTGCCTGACCAGAATTGCCTTGAGCGCAGGCATAGGTTTTGCTCTGCTCATCGGCATGACTCTTGAGGAAATCGGCCGGCAGGTGAAAACGTGCGCGGAACAGATGAATTCCCGCTACGGCAGCCCGGTGTTCGACGAATGGGCGGTCGTGTCGCTCATCGAAAACCGCGCGAAGGTGCTGGCTTACACCGGTCCGCGCAACGATGACTTCTTGCAGAACTTCGCGCGCGACCTTGGCACGCTACGCTCGGCGTTGACCGGCGGCGGGTTTGGGCCGGGCGATTTTGAATTTGCGCGCCACAGCACCGGCACAACTTATGAGGCGTTTCTGGTTCTGGGCATCGGCCTGTATCTCATCTGCAACAACACGAGCGAAAGCATGGAGAGCATCGCCAAAAATCCGCGCTGGCTGGCCGCGCAGGTTCCGTTCGTAGAACTCGCCGACCGCGTGCGCACCAGCCCGTTGAACGTGGCGTGGGACACGCGGTTCATGGTGAAAAGCTGACGGACGGGGCAATCCGGTTTAGTAATCGTAATCTTAATCCGCAAACCGGCGATTGGGATTACGAGTAAGACTACGATTATGACGGAGAAAATTTCCTCGGTCGCTTAACCGTTTCACTTAATCAATCCCGTCCACACAAACCACGCATACGCCGCGACCAGCGCAATGCCGGCGATGCGCGGCAATCGGCCCAGCAACGCCACGCAGAAGAGGTGCACGAACGTCGCCACGAGCAAGACGTAAATCGCCGTTTCAAAAAACGGCGGCATGGGCATCGTGTGATACAGCGCGAAAATTCCCACGCACAGCGGGATCGAGACATGGGCATCGCCGACCTGCGAGGCATACACGACCTCCGGCTGTTTGCGCAGGCCGTAGTAAAGCGCCAGCAGCGCATTCGGTAGCACCATGAGCCAGCCACTCAACCAGCCAAGATGTTGCGCGCTGATGAAGCCGGTATGTTTCAAGCCCAGCCAGTGCACCAGCCAGCCGGTGCTGACGTAAATGCCATAAGCGCCGACCGCGAGCAGTGCCATGTCCACCGGAAACATCCAGCCCAATGGTGAATGTCCCTGCCGCGCACTTTGCTTCAAGACTTCAAACACATGGAAGCATTGCCAGAACAAAAACATGCCGACGAGCACCAGCCCGTCGTTGAAGGAAATCTGTCCGTCCCGGCCCATCGCCCATGCCGCGCCGGTGAAAAAAATGATCGCCAGCATCGTCATCAACAGCGAGAGCCGGTTGACCTGCGTGGCGCTGGTGTTTTGTTTCGCAGATTTCTTTTTCGCTACGTCACCGGTTTTTTGTGGGACGATGTTGATGCCCCATAAGATTGCCGGCAAACCGAGCACGAGCGTCATGTTGGTGACATTGTTGACAAGTGAATTGGTCATCACATCCGCGCCGTTGCCGCCGTGGCGGCCAAGGATGAAAGCGAAGATCAAATTGCCCATGCCGGAGCAGTAAGGCATGACGAGCGTGCCGAGCACCGTGCCTTCAAATCCCGCTGCGCTCATGGCCTCCAGCCGCCAGATCATCAACAGCGACGCCACGAGAAACACGGCCACGAACAACCACGGCGCCCACGCGCCATTGGCCTCAATCCAGTGAATGAACGGATTCAACACGCGGCGGAGTTTAGGGAAAACGTTTTGCCGACGCGAATTTATTTCCCCGCGCGCTGCTTCTCGCGTTCGGGGTCGAACTTGTCCACTTGAATCGGAATCACGAACGGATTGGACAGCGTCTTGACGCGACCGAAGCCGACGTCTTGCGCGCGAATGATGCTCTTGGAGAAATCGCGGAAGTCGTAATACTTCGCCAGCTCGTTGATTTCATTTTCGTTGTTCAGATGCGCGCAAAAAATATTTTCCGTGTTCGCCAAAATGTTCGGATGGATGGAGGAAACTTCCTGCGTGGCGTAAACCGTGGCGAGCCGCGCCTTCGCGCCTTCCTTCGCGATGGTCGGCCAGACTTCGGTGAGCGGTTCGCCCTTGCCGATGAGGTTGTGCGCTTCCTCGATGTAGATGACGATGTTCGGCGGAATCTGCCCGGTGTTGAAGACGGCCATGGAGCTCGCGAGGATGTGCCGCGCGATGCGTTTGCTCAACCGTTCACGCTGGTCGGGATTGCCGACGGATAAATCGAGAATGATAATTTTTCCCGCGAGCAAGTGCTGGTAAATTTCGTCGCAAACATCCGTGGTGCGGTTCGGCGCGTGATATTCCTTGAACGGTTGCAGCACCCGAAAGCCGGGGATGTAACTGCCCTGGTCATTCTTCTGGAGCAGCAGGTTCATCAAGACGTTCATGTCCGGCTCGACCCAGTTCTGGTTGTTGCCGGTGATGAGTTCGTCCTGAATCTGCCGCGCGAGTTGAAACCATTCGTAAGCCTGCATCGGCGTGAGGCCGTTCGCGGGATCAATGATTGGGTTGACCTTGTTCTTCACGCTCGCACCGGCCTCGAAGGTAATCTTGAATCCCGGCGGCGGTTCGAAACCCGCCCGCGCCAGCACCGCGTGATACGCGGCAATCTTACGCTGATAACGAATGTGATGATGCGTGAACGTGGTGTCGTTCTCGAAATCTTCCCGGCGCGGTTCGTTGAACTCCATGTTCAAAAACGCGTCAATGTCCGACGAGCGCGAGACGCGGTTCAGTTCAATCAGCCCGCGCAACGTGTGATGGCCTTCGGGAATCTGCGTGTAAAAGTTGTTGAGAATCGGCTGGAATTCCGGCGTGGGAATCATGCGGTAACGAATCGTCTCTTCGGGGAAAACTTCGGCGATAGAACCTTTGTCCTGCTGATTCGCGTTGGCGTATTCCCCATTGAGATCGTAAATGATCTGGCCGATTTTCAACCGGCACTCCCGGCTCGCGCGCATGACGACGGAAACAAGCTGCTTCACCGTGTTGGATTTGCCCGTGCGCGTCATGCCAAAAATTGCCGTGCGCCGCGCGAGAAAATCAATGGCGTTCAGATTGAACACCGCCTTCTCCGCGTCGTCGCCGCGATGCAGGCGGTCGGTGGAACTGTAACGCACCGTGCCGATGGGAAACGCCGGCATCCCATTTGCAATGCCGAGCCGCTGCGCATCCGCTTCCGCCGCCGCCGCGCGCTCGGCGCTGACGTAATTCACGATGCTGCTCAACGCCGCGCCGCTCGGCCGATACACATCGAGGTCCACGGCGTTGGAATAATTTTCCACATCGCTGCCGAGGCGCAGGCGATTGTTCTGCAAATAAAATGTGCCGAGCGCGCGGCAGAGCAGGCCGCCGAATTGAAATTCACTTTTCGGCGAATCGTTGGCGGCGATTTTTAACTCGCGATTTTTGAGCGACTCGGATTTGCGCTGCAACAATTCCGCATCCTGCGGCAACGGCGCGGAACCAATGACGCGCAGCAAAAGTATTTCGCCCGCGGTGTCGATGGAGTCCGCCTTAAGATTTGTCGCGAGCAGGAAGCAATGCAACGGCACGCCGCTGGCTTTGGCTTTGAGATCGTCGCTCGTCAACACCGTGGCGTGCTCATAGTCCACGCGGCACGTCCAGCCGATGAATTGATTTTTCTGAAGGAGTTGTGCGAGCGGGTTAGGGGCGGGTTCTTTCATGCGATGCGTGTCCGTTCAGCGCAGCCTAGTGAAAGCGCGCCGCGCCGTCAATTCGCAGACAAATGCAGTTTGAGCGCGTGCATTGCCTGGCATGGAATGACCGGCGGCATTGGGCCGAGCCATATCCGATGTTTTGTGCTGCCAGCCATTTTTTGTTCTGGACTTGGCGGAGCTTGGGATTTATTGCTGGCAGCCAATGAAGCACTCGCGGGCAAAAATCTGGATGGCATGCTTGTCGGTGTCGTTATTGATTCAGCCAATGCTGGCAAATGCGTCATGGCTTGATTTACTGTTTCCGGGCAAAAAAAGCGACGCTTC
>CAIKKJ010000060.1 GCA_903827955.1 uncultured Verrucomicrobia subdivision 3 bacterium | reverse complement strand
GAAATTGAGCGTGCCGGTGACAGTGTTCGTGCCGCGCAATGTCGCGCCTTCAATCGTGAGGTTAGTGATCGCACCGGCATTTTGAAATGAGTTCGTGCCGGTGATCCAGACATCGCCGCCGACAAATTTCAAACCGGGCGGAACATTCGTGCGCAGGTTGAACGTGCCGTAGCTAAACGTGTTTGTGCCGGTGCCGGCAAAAAATCCGCCCGCGTCCGTCCACGTGCCGTTGATGAAATTAATTTTGGCTGGTGCGGTGTTAGTGAAGACTCCGGACAGCAGGCTGGCCACGCCGCCGTTAAACTCGAGCGTGCCGGTCTGCGCCTCGACCACGCCGCCGGAGTTTTGGAAATTGAACGAAACAATGGACGAGATACCTAGTCCCGCCGATTTGCGGAGCGTGCCGGTGTTGACCCATACTGCCGGCCCGCCGCCGTTGCCGAAAGCGTTGTCCCCGGTGATCTGCCAGAGGCCGTTGTTGTAAATTGTCGTGTTGCCCACGGTGATGCCGCCGCTGCTCCAGTTGACTGTGCCGTTATTTGTGAGAGTCAGCGCGTAGAGGTAAGGATTGACCGATGCGGCAAAATTCAAAACGCCACCCGCTGCCACGGTAAGGGTGCCGGGCATCCACGCGTTGCTCAACGTGAGCGTGCCGCCCGCGTTCACAAAATATTTTGCCGCCGTCAGCGTCGCGTAGCCATCTACCGCGAACGTGCCGCCGGTGGTGATGACGCAGTTCGAGACCGTGAAGGTCGCGAGGTTGTTCACGAACACGGAGCCGGCGTTCACGAATGATATTGTGCCGGCCGCGAGGGTGGCGGAACTGTCGAGCACGAACGAGCCGCCCGGCGTCACCGCCAGCGCGCTCGGCGTGCAGGTGGAATTGTTGCTCACCACGAGCGCGCCGCCGTTGGTAACCAGACAAAAACCAACAGTGAACGGAGTGGCTTTGCTCACGACCAGCGCCGCCGCGCCGCCGATGGTCAGGCTGGAAAGAGTGACGCCCGGTGCTCCGTTCGTGACCGACACGGTGACACTGCTGCTGTTGGTGAGATTAACGGTGTCGCCCGCGCCGGGTAGGCCGATGGGCAACCAGTTGGTCGCCGTGTGCCAACTGCCGCCGACAGGACTGGTCCAAGTAAATGTTGTGGCGTGGGCCAGTGGCGCAGTCAGCAGCAGCAGCGTGCGAAAAAATGTAATGAGGCGATTCATATATTGAACATTAACCGACAAATCCCGCTCACCAATACGCTGAATGGCGTATAGAGCAATGGTAAGTTTTGTCGCGCTGCGACAAACCCGTCGCCGAGCGAAGCGTCAGGCGACGGAATCATTCGTGTGCCAAATTTTTCCCCCGCCTCACAGTGACCGCTGCGCGGTCAGGCCAAGTTGCAGCGCGGCTTGACCCACCTTACAAAATTGGTGTCACGGATTTTTCAGGCGGAAAAACAAATTGCCCGCTGGGTTGGTGAGCGTCAGGTAGTTCGTGCCGTTCGTCAGTGTGGGGCTGCTGCTGGCGTTCCAACTGGCGACCGGTGTGGTGAGATTTCCGTTCTGAATCAAGTTCCAGCCGGAGACATTTTGCCAATAGACTGTCACGGAATTTCCGCCGCGCGAAATGTAGAGCGTCGGCGCACCGGGCGTTTGCACGACGTTGATGAGCGCCCAGTAACCACCGGTCACGGAAAAATTTCCGCCGGTCAATGCGCCGCTCGCGTCGGGCTGGCCGATGGTTCCACTGATGGAAAAATTTCCGTTGGTGCTCGTGCCGCCGCCGCCGGCGACTTTATACCAATCCACAGAATAGTTTTGCCCCAGCGCCCGCAGGCCGAAGGCGGATTGCAAAATGAAGCAACAGACGGCCGCAAGCGCGAGCTTGTTTGAATGGGTTTTCATAAATTTTGCGGAGGTTCAGTGTTTAATCACGAGCACGTTGAAGGCGATGTTGGTGGCCATGTTCGCCGAGTCATCGTTGTAAATCTTCCATTTGCCGACGCTGTAAAAAACACCCACGGCGTGATTGTGGAGGGTGCTGACGGATGCACCGCCGGGATTGTAGTTGTGCGTCACGATAAGGATGGCGTTGGGATCGTTGTTGCAGAATGGATTGTTGATGGTGGTCTGGTTGCCGGCGACGGTGCTGGCCGAGGTGAGGTGCGTGAAGGCGGTGGTGCCGGTGTTGATGCCTGCGCCGGTGACTTTCAATCCACCGCTGGCGATTTCCACATTGTTCGTGCCGGCGTTGAGCACCACGCCGCCCGTGGAATAAACGGCGAACTGATTACTGGTCGTGGAAGTAAATCCGTTACCCGTTGCGTCCGCCCAAACAAAGGAACCCGCATGCACGGCGGTCGCAAAATATCCGGCGGCAAACGAAAACGATCCCGAAGCCACGTTGTTGTCGCCGCCGGGAATGGTTGCAAATTGGCCGGTGCAATCATTGTCCTGACCGCCACCGATGCTCGCCGCAAACGCGTTCAAATAGTTGTAATTGCCGCCGCCGATGTAACCCATGGTTCCATTGGTATCAATGCTGTTTCCATTGCCGCCACCAATGAAGGCGCCGCTGGTGGAAAAAAACGGCTGGGCGGAAATATAATTACCAAAGCCACCACCAATGCCGCAGGAATTGGCATTGTTGCTGATGATGTTGCCATAGCCACCGCCGATGGCCGA
Organism: uncultured Verrucomicrobia subdivision 3 bacterium; assembly: GCA_903827955.1. Lineage (GTDB taxonomy): Bacteria > Verrucomicrobiota > Verrucomicrobiia > Limisphaerales > UBA11358 > UBA11358. The sequence continues at coordinate 8,764 of CAIKKJ010000060.1, read as the reverse complement.
ATAATTTGCATTGGTCTGGATGAAGTTGGCGATGCCGCCGACGATAGCCGACGACCGGGCATTTGCGCGGTTGCCGCCCAAGTAATCCACACCATCAAAGCCGCCGCCGCCAACGAAGGCCCCGGGCGCACCAGCGGTGTTATTAAGTCCGCCGCTGATGGTGGCGTAGCTGGCGTTGGTCTGGATGGTGTTGAAGAAGCCGCCACCAATGGTCGCATGTTGAGCAAAATATTGAATGTTGTTATCAACGCCGCCACTAATCGTCGAGTAACCCGCAAACGATTCGATCCAGTTCACCTCACCGCCGCCGATGGTGGAACTCCCGGCTGCGTAGCCGATGCTGTTTTGGAAACCCGTTCCTAGGAAACACCAGACAGCATTGCTCGCAATGGAGTTCGCATAGCCGCCGCCGATGAACGAGCCATAAACACCGGATGCAATTGAGTTTCCTGATGATCCAAAAATCACATTCGCCGCATTGAACACATTTGTATCCGGCTCCAGCCGCAGCGCACGGCTGTTGTTGACCCAAAGTTCCAGCGGCTGGTTGTCCTTGGTGCCGAGGAAATTTCCGTTTGCCGGACTCGTGCCCGCGTTGCCGGCGGTCTGCCAGAAATTTCCAAGGTTCGCTGTCGTCAGCACGTTCGAGTTATTGATGGTGAACGGCGCGCCGCGCGTCTGGAAATTCACGCCACCAAAGGCGCGGACATTGAAGGTGTCGTTGCCGATTGAGGCAAAAGCGAACGGCTGCGAGTCGTTCCACACGAACGCGCCTTGATGCACCGCTTGCGCCTGTTGCCCGGCTGCAAAACTGAATTGCCCACTAGCAACATTGTATTGCCCGCCCGGAATCGTTGCGAAATATCCACTGGCATTATTGTTATAGCCGCCACCAATCGCCGAGACATATGAAGCTGAATTAGCATAGCCACCACCGACCACCGCGTAAGTGTTGGCTGCTGTGTTGAGCTGTCCGCCACCAATGGCCGCGTAATACGGCGCTTGAAAACCGGCGAGGACATTGGTTGGAACCGTTCCCGTCGCGAGTGCTGAGGCGCTAAGATTTGTAAGTCCGTTGCCGTTGCCGGAAAAAATTCCGCCGAGTGTCACGCCCGTCTGCGTGTTCGTGATAACGTTCGCGGGAAGCTGCGTCGAGGAAATCGTCCCGCTGATTTGCGAAGATGGAACCACGCCGAGCACATTGCTCGCGGTGTTCGCGAAGATGGCATACGGCGTGGGCGTGAGTGGCTGACGCGGCGAGAGCGTGGTGAACGCGCCATTGCCATTCGTGCGCGCGGCGATTTCCAACCAACGGTCCGGTCCGGTGAAAATGCCCGCGCCAAAATTCAGCGTCACGGTGAATAGCCCGTTCGTCACCGCCGTCGCCGAATTGGTCACCGGCGTGGCGATGACAATACCGGCGGTGTTCGTGGCAAACAGTGTGAACGTCAGGTCAAAATTTCCGGCGGCAGCCGTGCCGTTGAAATTCAGTCGGCCTTGATAAGTGAACGCCGTGCCTTGGGCTTGGAGTTGTGCTTGTGCGCCGGTCAGCAACGCCAACGCGAGCAGAATTTTTCGGAATTGTTTTTTCATGTGCGCTGACAATGCCTTTGATTTGAAAATCCAACAATACGCCGTCCGGCGTATGGGGTGTTTCAATTCTCCACGGTCTCTGCGGCGGAATGGCGGGCGAGCCAACTGTCGCAATCGGGTTTGGGCAGAGAGAGGCAAGCGGCAGAGAGAACGGACTCCGTCTTCTCCCGGGCGACGTAAAGCAGGAAATTTTCCGGCGTCTCAATGAGTGCGCTTACATCGCCGGCGGCGCGGAGTTGTGCCGCGAGAACTTCACGCAACTGCGGCGGCAAATTTGCGAAGGCGGCGGTGGTGGTTGTGGAGCCATCCAACTGCCAGCTCGCAAGTGTGATTGAATTCGTGTGGTCACGCGTGAGACGGGCCACAAGTTCGGCGGGCGACGCCCCGGCGGCGCGGGCATTGAGCAGGTTGGTGCGGGCGTTTTCGCCGGCGCGGCGGAGGTCGGCGTGGATGGCGTCGTCGTTAGCAAAGCACCGGCGCAGTTCGCGTTCGACGAGGATGGGCTTTACGAAGGCGCCCGCAAAGCGTGTTGGATCGTTGCCGAGCGCGGCCTTGATTTCAGCGAGCGTTTCCGGGGCGCGTGTGGTGGCGTTGATGCGTGTGGTTTCGACGACGATCTGTGGCGCGGAGATTTCCACACCGTAACGCGTGCGAAGAAATTTTTCACGTGCGCTGTCGCGTGCGACCAGTCGGCGCAAGTCGGCGGCCGGTAGTGTTTGCGCGAAAGTTTCCGTGATGCCAGTGCGATGCGCGTGATAGACGCGTTCGATAGCAGCGCGGTCGGCGATCTGTTCTTCCAGCGTGGCGGCGTGAAGCGCGGTGCACGCGGCGGTGATGAGCGTGAGGAGAATTGTTTTCATGGGCGGAGCATCAGATCCATGGTGCGGCCAGGCGTGTAGACGTAGGGCGTGGCGTTGTAGTTCGTGCCGTTGTAGTTGGTGCTGACGCCGCCCCAGAGAATCATGTCGCGCCCAGTCCAGACGGCGCAATGATTGCCGAAGGCGATGGGTGAGAATTGAAAGTAAGGCGGGTTCGCGGCGTTGCGCCATGTGTCGCTCTTGGGTTCGTAAAATGCGCCGGTGGCGCTGGCGAGGAGTCCGTTGTTCAAGAAGCCGCCCCAGACGAGCAATTCGTTGCCGGTCCAGACGCCGGTGTGTTGCGTGACGGGAGCGGGGGCGTTGACGAGTGACGTGGAGCGCCAGGTGTCGGTGAGCGGATTGTAGCGGCCACCGGTGTTGAGGTTGGTGACGGCGTCCTGCCCGCCGAAGAGGACGTATTCGGAACCGGTCCACGCGGCGACGTGCTGCGCGCGGGCTGACGGTGCATTGCTGGTGGAGAACTGCACCCAGGAATCGGTGGTTGGGTTGTAACGTCCACCCGAGTTGTAGTAACTAGTGCTGATGAAACGCCGCACACCGCCCCAGACGAGCATTTCCGCGCCGCTCCACGCGGCGGCGGTTTCGGCGGTGCTGGTTGGTGCGTTGGTGATGTTCATTGGTCTCCATGAGTCGGTCGCCGGATTGTAACGGCCACCGGCGGCAGGGAACGGATTCAGAAGCCCGCCTTGGTATCCGCCCCAGACGAGCATTTCCGTTCCGGACCACAACGCGACATGGCTCGCGCGCGCGGCGGGGGCGTTGCTGGTGGAAATGGATTTCCATGAGTCAGTGACTGGGTTGTAACGTTCGCCGGTGGCGAGCGTATTGTAGTTGGGATCCGTGCCGCCCCAGACAATCATCTGCGAGCCGTCCCAGACGGCGGTGTGTTTGTAACGCGCCGCCGGCGCGCCGATAGTGGTGATGCCGGACCACGTGTTCGCGACGGGGTTGAAGCGCGCGCCCGTCCGCAGCAACTGGCCGAAATTTTCCCCGCCCCACACGAGCATCTCCGTGCCGGACCAGACGGCGGTTGCGCCCTGCCGCTCAGCGACATTAGCCACGAGTGGCACGGTGGGAATGGAGGACCAAGAATTCAGCGATTGGTTGTAACGTGCCCCGCCATTGGCCGCCGATAGAAAGCTTGTGTCATCTGCCACTTCGTAGTCACCCCACCAGAAATTGTAACCCGCGGTCGAACTGGAGAGCTGTCCGCCCCACACCAGCATGTCCGAACCGGTCCACACCGCCGTGTGCGAATCGCGCGCGACCGGGGCGTTGGCGCTGGAGGTCGCCGTCCAGGTGTTCGCCGACGGATCGTAGGCCGCGCCGCTGTTCGTGCTTTGCTGGGCGTAGTCAAAGGTGAAGTTGTTGAGGAGGTTGGTGTTTCCTTCCGCAAAATTTTTTCCACCCCAGATAATCATCCGGCTGCCCGTCCACACTGCCGTGTGTTGCGTGCGCGGCGAGGGCGCGGCCACGGAACTCATACCCGTCCACGAGTTTGCCACTGGGTTGTAACGCGAGCCGTTGCCAAGCGCGAGATAGGTGTTGCTCGGCGACAGGCCTGTGCCGCCCCAGATGATCATGTTGGTTCCCGTCCACACCGCCGAATGATTGAAGCGCGGCGAAGGTGCGCCCGAGGAAGTGATAGCCGCCCAGGTATCGCTCGTGGGATTGTAGCGGCCGGCAGAAAAATTCGTCGCGCTTCCGCCGAACACGAGCATCTCCGTGCCGCTCCACACTGCTGAATGTTTCGTGGTGCTCGGCGGTGCGCCCGCCGTGGAGACTGTTGTCCAAGCGTTCGCCACCGGATCGTAACGCCCGCCGGTGGGAAGCTGCACGTTGTAGTCGTTGATTATGTAAGCACCATAGCCATACCCCGAATCATAATAACCGTTGTTGGTCGTGCCGCCCCACACCACCATCTTTGAACCGGTCCAGACCGCAGTCGCATTTTCGCGCGGTGACGGTGCGTTGAGCATGGTCATCGGCGACCAGGCATCTGTGGCCGGATTGTAACGCGCACCATCGTTGTAGAATGTTACATAGCCGGCGGTGCCACCCCAGACTAGCATCTGCGAACCGGTCCAAACGGCGACATGGTTGCGTCGCGCCACCAAACTGCTGCTGGTGTTCAATGGTGTCCAGGTGTTGGCAGTCGGGTTGTAACGCGAACCAGTATTTTGCACATACCCCTCATCGCCACCCCAGATAATCATCTCCGAACCCGTCCACACCGCCGTGTGGCCGACGCGTGGATTTACGGACGGCAAATTTTGCGACAGCAAAGCCGGACCATTTGTGCCCCAGTTTTCTTTCACCAGATCTACCGAGCCAATCTTGACGTAGCCTGCGCTCACCAGATTGGAAGTGTTCACCGCCGAGGCCGACAACACGATGCCGCCGGCCGGAACTGCGGTCTGCCCATCCGCCGCAAGGTTCGCCGCCGCCGCGCCCGCACCAAGTTGCGCCGCTGTCACCGCACCTGCCTGCATATTTGCAGTGCCGACGGCATTGACCGCGAGTTGCGCGCTACCGACCGAACCGTTCGCCAGTTGCATTGCTCCGACCGCGCCCGCCGCAATTTTTTGCGATGTCACTGCACCGTCCAAAATTTTCAGTGTTGTCACTGCATCGTTTGCCAGCTTGCTAGCGATGACCGCGCCGTCGTTGATCTTCACCGTGATGACCGCATTGTTGGCCAGGTGCGACGAACCGACCGTATTCACTGCCAGCGAAGTGGCGTTCACCCCACCCGGCACGACTGCGCTGGCGACCGCCGCCGAATCAGCCGTTGCGGCGGTTTCCGCCGCTACCGCCGTCAGCGCGCGCGCCGCATACGGCGTGGACGTGATCGGCTGACGCGGCGTGATCTGGGTGAACTTGCTGTTGCCCGCCGACTTCACTTGCAAATCGAGGAACAGCGGATAGCCCGTGAAGGCGTGCGGATCAAAATCCAGGGTCAGCAGGAACAGCCCGTTCGTCACTGGCACGCTCTTGAGCAGCACCTCGGTCACGATGGGATTGGTGTCCACTTGGTCGCGGTAAAGCCCGCAGTTGAAATCATGCAGTCCGTTGGCCGAAACGCCGCCGTCGTCCAGCCGGCCCTGATAAGTGAACGCCGTGCCTTGCGCGTGAAGTTTGGTTTGCACGCCAACGCACACGGCCAGCGCGAGAATGTTTTTGAGCAAAGTTGTTTTCATTTGTCGTCACTCTGCCGCGAGTTGGAAATTCCAACAATACGCCGGTCGGCGTATTGGCTGTGCGGACGGATGCGGCGACACTGCGGAGAGTTGAATGAATAATTGATTGCGAAACCTCCCACGCCATTGTGCAATGACTCCGATGCCACCATCTACCAACCCGCAGGCCAAAGGCCGGTGGACGGCGCTTGCCGTTCTCCTGCTCGCGCTCGCGGCGACGGCGTTTGGTGTCTGGCGTGAGCACGAACTCGCGCGGCGCGGCGCGGTCATCCGCTGGCAGGACAACATCGCGCAGCTCCAGCCGATTCTCACGCCGCTCATCAGCCAGCATTTTGAAAATTTACGTGATCAGGCCAAGTCCACCTTACGCCGCGATAATTATTCCGAAACTTCATGGAATGATTTTCTCACCGCGACGGAATGGCAGTCGCGTTTCCCGGGCATGGTGGAAATTGGTTGGGCGGAATTTTCGGAAAGCAACTGCGTGGTGAAATTCCTCGCCAGCCAGCAAACTTCGCCTCCGCACGCGCCGGGGTTTGATTTAAACAGCGATGCCGTCATCCGCGAAACCTTGCAGAAAAGCGCCGACGGCGGCTACGGAATCGGGTCACGCGAAATTTCTCTCGGCGACAGCTCGAACGCGGTGCGCGTCATCATCGGCCTGCTGCCGCTGCCAAAACACGACGCGCGTCCCGGAACGGCGGCGGAAAACCGCGCGAATCTAGCCGGCTTTGTTTTCTTCGCGCTCGACCAGAAAAAATATTTTGCCGCCGCACAACCGCTGTTCAAAAATTTACCGCTCGACTTGCGCCTGCTCGACACCGATGAAGCGGCTCCACCCAGAACCACCACGGTGCGGCCATTCAGCAACAGCGGCATCTCCGGCGAATGGCGCTTAGTCGCTACGATGAAAACCGCTCCCGCTAGCGCGGATGCGCCCCAGTGGATTGTCGCGGGTGGCGGAATCGCATTGAGCCTGCTGTTGTATTTCCTCTTTACCACGCAAACCAGGCTCCGGCGGGAAGCGGAAATGACGAACGAAAAATTATTGCAACGCGATGCCGAGATTCTTGCGCTCAACCGTGACCTGGAACAAAAAGTCACCCAGCGCACGGCGGAGTTGAACGTGGCGCTTGCGGAGGAAAAAGAGTTGAACCGGCTTAAGGGCAATTTCATCTCGATGGTTACGCATGAGATCCGCACCCCGCTCGCGCTGATCCTCGGCTCGTCAGAAATTTTGTCGCGCTACCTCGACCGCCTGGCGCCGGAAAAACGCGCGGAACATCTCCACACTATTGATTCCTCCGTTCATCGCATGAGCGGACTGCTCGAAGATGTGTTGTTGTTCAGCAAAGCCGAGGCCGGGCGGATGGAATTCAATCCGGCAGTGCTGGATTTAAAAACCTTCTGCATGACACTTACGGACGAACTTCTGTCCGCGACGAACCGCCGCTGTCCAATTGAATTTTCCTGCGACATTTCAGAACCGGCGCGCGCGGACGAAAAACTGTTGCGCCACGTCTTATCGAACTTAATTTCCAACGCCGCCAAATATTCGCCGCCGAACTCGCCGGTAAAATTTTCCGTCAGTCGCGACAGAGGCGATGCGATTTTCATCGTGCAGGATCGTGGCATGGGCATTCCCGAGGACGATCGCAAGCGGCTGTTCACGCCGTTCTATCGCGGCAAAAACGTGGCGACGATCCAAGGCACCGGCCTCGGCCTGGTCATCGTGAAGCATTGTGTGGAGCGGCACGGTGGCCGCATCGAGGTGGACAGCGCGGAGAAACTCGGCACAACCGTGAGCGTGCGACTGCCGTTGTTTTCCCCGGCGCACACGGAATTTGTGCGGCGTATTTCGGAAAACCTAAAGCATGAAAAAAATCCTGGTCATTGAGGATGAGCCAGCGATGCGCAGCAATCTGCGCGACATCCTGGAGCTCGAAAATTTTCTGCCCATCGTCGCCGCAAACGGGCGCGAGGGCATCGCCGCCGCAAAGGAACAATTGCCGGACCTGATCCTATGCGACGTGATGATGCCGGAGCTAGACGGCCACTCGGTGCTGGCCGCGCTCCGCGCGGATTCGCGGACGGCAAAGATGCCGTTCATTTTTTTGACCGCGAAAGGTGAGCACGCGGACATCCGCACCGGGATGAATTTGGGCGCCGACGATTATCTGGTGAAGCCGGTGAAGGTGGACGACTTGCTGGAAGCCATCGCCGCGCGGCTCGAACGCGCCCAGCAGCAGACAGAGTTCAAGGCGGATTTCACCTCCGCCGTGCCACTGGAAAAACTTGGCATTTCCGCGCGCGAGGCAGAAATTCTTTTGTGGGTGGCGCAAGGAAAATCCAATTTTGAAACCAGCATCATCCTCGGTATCAGTGCTGCCACGGTGAAGAAACACCTGGAAAACATCTACGCCAAACTCGGTGTGGAGAGCCGCAACGCCGCGTCGTTACGGGCGCTTGAAATATTGTCAGACAGAAAATGAGAATTCAGAGCAGTGGGGTTTTTAGCCCAAGCGAAAGGGCCACGAAAAATCAGATGTCATTTCATAAGCCATTTTTATTTTAAAGAGCCGAGGGTTCGATGCTCTTCACAGACGGCTTGCCACGAGATTATCCCCACAACTGCCGATCCAGCGAGCGATACTGGATGGCTTCGCTGATATGGTCGGCGGTGATTTTTTCGGTCGCGGCCAGGTCGGCGATGGTGCGCGCTACTTTCAAAATCCGGTCGTAGGCGCGGGCGCTCAAATTATATTCCGTCATCGCGTGCTTCAACAAGTCGCGCGTTGCCTCGTCCAGTTCACAAAACGATTTCAGCTCGCGGGCGCCCATGCGTGCGTTGCACGTCACCTTGGGCTTGCTGGCAAAGCGGGTGGTTTGCAGTTTGCGCGCGGCAATGACGCGCTCGCGGATTTGTGCCGAGGTTTCACCGGGCTGCGCGCTGCTCATCTCGCGAAATTTCACCGTCGGCACTTCGATGTGCAGGTCAATGCGATCCAGCAGCGGCCCGGAAATTCGGCCGAGATAATTTTGGATTTCGCGCGGCGAACTCTTTGACTCGCCCGGCATTTTTCCATCTGGAGT
>CAIKKJ010000059.1 GCA_903827955.1 uncultured Verrucomicrobia subdivision 3 bacterium | reverse complement strand
TGGTTTTAGTGAATGTGCCGTTGTTGTTCCATGTCGGCGTGGGATACGCGCCGGAGTAATAGGAGTAGTAGGTCAGACCGCTGGCGGTCATATTGACGTTGCCGTTGTTGTTAACGGTGGAACCGAAGCCGCGCAGGATGCCGTTGGTGAGATTGTAGGTGTTGATGCCGGTGACTTGATTCAACCACCAATAACCCGCCGACTGGTTGATGGTGTCAACCACGTTAGGCGACTGTTGGTAAAGCGTGCCGCCGTTGATCCACAGCGCGGGCGTGGCGACGCTGGTGGTCTGCAAATAAACCGTGCCGCTGGGAATGCGGACGGAATTGGCCGTGACCGCCGTGAGACTGCTAGTCGGCAGATAGGTAGTCTCGGAAGCGGAATCATTCAACAGCACCGCCGAAACGCCGACGATGATGGACGCGCTGTTCGTGAATTTGGTGCTGCTTTCAAAGGTGCAGGTGCCGGCTTGCACATTGAGCGTGCCAGAGTTATTGACGATGCTGCCGTTGAAGGAAAAAATGCCCGCGCCGGTGCTCTTGGTGAACGTGCCGAAATTATTCCAACGCGGCGTGGGATACGCGCCGGAGTAATACGAATAGTAAGTGAGCGTCGGCGCGGTCATCGTCACCGTGCCGTAGTTGTTCACGGTGGAACCAAAGCCGCGCAAGATGCACGCGCCCGACCAATTCCAAGCGCCATAGTTGTCAATGCCGTAGCCGAGCGTGGCGGAGCCTTGGTAGAAAAGTGATTTTTCGCCCGCGCCCAACAAGTTGAAGACGCCGTTGGTGGGAATGATCACCCGGTCACCATTCGTCATCGCGTAGAGTATGCCGTCCGTCCAAGCAAAATTTGTCACCGTCAGCGTGCCGCCGAGCAAAGAGCCGTTGGTCAGATTGTAAGTGGCCAAGTTGCACGCGAGGGAAAGTGCGAATGATCCTGACGACTGATTGACCGTCGGCACCGAAATGGCCGCCTGCTGTTGCACGGTTGCGCCCGCAATCCAGATGGACGGCGACGTGATGCTCGCGGTCGTGATGGTCGCCGTGCCGCCGATGAAGCGCAAGCTGTCCGCCGTCGGTGCGCTGATCGCGCCGCCGAGTTGGAGCGTGCCGCTATTGAAGAGCAGTTGGCAGCCGGCGGAGAAATTTAGATTGCCGGTGTTCGTCGCCGTGATGGACGTGAGCGCGAGGCTGCCGGAATAAATGTTGATCGTGCCGCTGTTGCGGAAGCGCATCAAGGAAAGGAGAAATTGTCCCGTGCCGCCATTTTTATTGATTGTGCCGTAGTTGTCGAAGCCCACCGTTGCCCCGCTGGAATAGGTGAGTGTCTGGTCGGCTGATAGGTTAAGGGCACCCGCATTGTAGAAGGTTGCTCCCGCACTCATCGTTGGATTGGCTCCGCTCCAAGCGCACGCATAACTTTGATTTCCGAAAGTCACTCCGTTAAGTCCTTTCAGGCCCGCGCCGCTGATGGTCGTGATGCCGATGCCCGACCCGGCTTGTAATTCCCCGCCGCCGTCAATCGTGCCGGCAGTCCAGGTGAAATCGCCGCGCGCCTGCATCAAGCCGCGCACGGACAGGTTGCCCGCCGAAAAAATCACCGGGGCATTGGTTTCGAGTTGGGCGTTCGTCAGCGTCAATGAGCCTGCCGTCAGCGCCAGGGTGCGGATGCCTGTGGCGTTGGTGGCGGCATAACCCATCTGAATCGTGCCTGCCGTAGCCGCGCTGGAAATGGTGACGGTGTAATTGCCGGTGTTGGTGATGACCGCCGTGTCGTTCAACGTCGGAATCGTGCTGGGAGACCAGTTGGCGGTATTCGTCCAGTTGCCGCCGGCGGTATTGACCCAAAAAATTTGCGCCGCGCCAGCGCGTAGCATGGTGAGCGTTAGTAAAAAGACCGGCAGCAAACGGGAAAAAAAAGAAATCAAGTGATGATGGCGCATAATGTTTTCTGGGTGGAACCTCGTTGCAAATTCGAGCAACGAAATAAAATATATTTTGCGATGGTCGGCAATAAATACTTTGTTAAATAATCGCCTGGCGCCCGTTTTGAAACCCAGCCGGTGTTCTGCTGTCAACTTTGGTTTGCAAACACTAGGTATTTGTCACAGATTCGTCGCGTCGCGGTAAAAAAATTCTGTTCGATTAAAAAATGCTTTGGTGGACCTATCAACAACTGCGCTTGAGCAACGTCCCGTCGCGCCTCGCGATCGTGGAAGAGTTGATCAAGACCGATGACCCGGAAGGGGTCGGCCCGTTGATATTCGCGCTCAAAGACAAGGACGCCGGCATCCGTTGCGCGGCGGCGAAAGGATTGCGCCAGTTCAATGACCGCAAGGCCGTCGAGCCGCTGATTCAACTGCTGCGTGATTCCGTGCCGCTCGCCCGCGCCGCCGCCGCCGAAACGCTGGGCCATCTTGGCGACCCGCTGGCCGTCAACAGTCTCGTGGGACTGCTGCGCGATCCCGATCCAATTGTCCGCTCCATCGGCGCGCGCAGCTTGAACCGGCTCGGCTGGCGGCCGGGCACGGATTCGCAACGCGTGCTGCAGATTCTGGCGATGGGCAGTTTGCACCAACTCGTCGCGATGGGGCCGGAAGGCGTCGGGCCGTTGCTCGACACCTTGCGGAACGGCGCGCCGGGAAAACAATTCGCCGCCGTCAAGGCGCTGGGCGAAATCACCGACCCGCGCGTGCTGCCGGCGATGCGCGAAGCGTTGAAGAAGCCAAGTCCGGCGGTGCGCATCGCCGCACTCGGCACGTTGGAACGCATGGGCGACCCCGCGATGTTTCACGACGTGGAAAAACTGCTCGCCGATGAAAGCCCCAGCGTGCGCGGCGCGGCGGTGGAGGCAGCCACGCGCTGCGGCGCCTCGCGCGCGGTGCCGGCATTATTGAAATGTTTGAAAGACACGTCGTGGGAAGTGCGCAAGGCCGCATCCGAGGCGTTGGGTTTTTTGGGCGAAATTTCGGCGGTCGAGGGATTGTGCGAACTGGTTTTTGATCCCGACCGCGATGTGCGCGAAAGCGTCATCAATGCGCTGGGAAAAATTTGCGACAAGCGCGCCATCGGCCCGCTGGTGCAGGCGATGCTCGATGCCGAGACCAACGTGCGCAACGCCGCCAGCGCTGCGTTGCGCGCGGTGGAACGTCGCTGGGAAGATTCCGAGGCTGCGCGCGCCGCGCTGCCAAAAATCCAGGCCGCGCTCAAAAATCCAGATTACTGGGTGCGCCACAGCGCGACCAAAGTTCTAGAGCAGATGCGGATCGATCCGAAGAGTCTGGAAACCGCGCCGTCGGGTTCAGCAAATCTGACGGTGGAACTGCCGTCGCATCCCGCCGCCGCGGTGCTGGCGGATTTGCTGTTCGACCGCGACAACGCGTTTCGCCTCGCCGCCGCCGTGGCATTTGGAAAAGTCCGTGAACACAGCGCAAAATCAATTCTGGCCGCCGCCGTGCGCGACTCGGATGTTTCTGTGCGCACCGCTGCGCAGGCGGCGCTGACGGCGATTCCCTGACATGAAAGACCCGCAACATCAAGTGCTGTTTCTCGACGACGACCGCGAGTTTCTCGAAGCGTTGCGTGACATGTTCGCCGCGTTGAGCGGTGGCGCGTGGAAAATTCACACCGCAAATTCACCGGACACGGCGGCGGAAATCCTCAAGGCCGGCGAAATAAAATTGCTTGTCGTGGATGTCAATATGCCGGTGGTGGACGGGATCCAATTCACCGGCATGATGCGCCGGCGTTATCCCGCGCTGAAAATTGCCGTGATGACGAGCGACGTGGCGGAGGAAAAACGCGCCGCCGCACTGGCGGCGGGCGCGGAATTGTTCGTTGAAAAATCGCACTCGCCTGAAGGCATGAAGGCGGTATTCACCATGCTGGGTGAGCTTTTGAACTGGTCACCGCGCGATGGGTTTCAGGGGATGCTACGCCGCGTGAGTTTGCAGGATGTGATCCAGATGGAATGTGTCGGCCGCAATTCCTCCGTGATCGAGATTTGCAACGAGCATGTGCTTGGCCGCATTTACATCGAAGAAGGTCAGATTCTCCACGCTGCCGGCGGCGAACTGACGGGCGAACGGGCGTTGCAGAAATTGCTTTCGCTGCCGGGTGGGTCCTTTGAACTCGTGCCGTTCGAGCCGCCACAGGAGCGGACGATGAATGCGCCGTGGGAATTGCTCATCGCCGAGGCCACGCGCCAGGTCGAGGCTGGCGCGCTGAAAATTGAGGGGCCGGAAGTGGATGCCGCCACGCTCGCGCCACCGAAGCAGGCTGCCCAACAAGTGACCGAGACCCTCATCTGCACCGGCACGGGCGAGCCGCTTTACGATGATGGCTGCGAACAGGCGCAGGCGCGGATGCACTGGCTGCTGGCTGTGGCGCAACAGGCTGCGTTATTGAATCAGACTTGCGCGCTCGGGCATTTTGACCGGTTGGAAATTCAATTTCCCGCTGACCGCGCCGTCGCCCAGGCGCGCGAGGACCGGCTGGTCTATGTGCGTGTGGCACCGGCAAAGAGGGGAGCCACCGCGTGAAAGACCCCGTGAAAGAGTGGTTGCCGCAGCGCGTGACCGCCGCTGGCGTGCTGGCGAGCGGATTGCGCCGACCCAATGGGAAGCTCGCCGCGCAATGCGCGGACGCAAACTGTCCGCCCGCCGCAATGGAAAATCTTTTGCGCCAGCTCAATGATGCGCGGACGTTGTTCGCCACGGAAAAATCGTCGCCGAAATGGGTCACGTTCAATTACGAGCATGGGCAGATTCGTTTTGTCACCCGGCCGGATGGCTGGCACTTCGCCATGGTGGTCCGACCGGAAACGGACGGGGCACAGCAGTTGGATGCGCTTTCGATGGAATTTCTTTCGCTCCCGATTAAATAATTCCGATGAATTTTTTTGCGCGGCAATAGGCGTGGCGGGTCCGCGCGGCGGCGGAAAATATTTTGATTTCAAATGACACCTCAAGAATCAGCCAAGTTCATCCGTGCCGCGCAGCCGCCGGGCGGTTTGTTTGCGGGCATGGAATGGAAGGTTGCGCCCGCGCCGTTTGCGCTGGGCGCGCCGCTGGCGCAGGAAATCGAATCCCTGGGGCGCGTGCTGTTGCAATTTTATCGCGCGACCAATCTGCTTTACCGCAAGAGCGTCGAGGGCAAACAACCGGAATGGATCGCGCGCTGGCTGGATCTTGGCAAGCCGCGCGAGTTGGTTGAGCGGCAGCGGGCGGCGGTTTTTAAAAATGAAATTCCGCGCGTGATCCGCCCGGATGTTTTGCTGACGGAAAACGGCTTGGCCATCACGGAGCTGGATTCGGTTCCCGGCGGCATCGGGCTGACGGCGTGGCTTAACCAGACTTATGCGAAACTTGAAACTGGTAACTCGAAGCCGGAAATTCTTGGCGGGGCGGAGGGCATGTTGCGCGGGTTTGAATCCATTTTTGGCGGGGCAAAAAAAATCCACATCGTCGTTTCGGAGGAAGCAGCCACCTACAAACCGGAAATGGCGTGGCTGGCGGAGCAGTTGAATCAGCGCGGCGGCGCCACCTTCAGTCTTCAGCCTTCAACCTTCAACGACTTCGCCGATGGCGATGCCGTTTATCGTTTCTTCGAGTTGTTTGATTTGCCGAACGTGGCGAATGCTAAAAAGATTTTTGATCTCGCAGCGGAAAAGAAAATCCGCCTCACGCCGCCGCCCAAGCCGGTGTTTGAGGAGAAGCTGCTGTTCGCGCTGCTGTGGAATCGCAATCTGCAACACTTCTGGCGGCAGGAGTTGGGCGAAGGTTTTTTGGCCCGGCTAAAAAAAATAATTCCCTACACTTGGCTGGTTGACCCGACGCCGCTGCCGCCACACGCGGCGATACCGGAATTGAATCTCACGGACTGGTCGCAGTTGAAAACCTTGTCGCAGAAGGAGCGCGATTTGATTTTGAAGGTGTCGGGCTTTTCGGAAAATGCATGGGGCGCGCGCGGCGTTTATCTCGGCAGCGATCTGTCGTCAGCGGACTGGAGTGCGGCGGTGACGGCGGCGTTGCGCGATTTTGAAAAGTCGCCGAGCGTGTTGCAACGGTTCCACAAGCCGTCACTGGTGGCGACAAGCTGGTTTGATTTTTCAACAAATGAGATTGTGCCGATGCAGGGCCGGGTGCGACTGTGCCCGTATTATTTTGTCAGCGGGGAAGGGGATGCCGCGCGTCCGGCTCTCGGTGGGGTTTTAGCAACGATAGTTCCCGCCGATAAAAAAATAGTGCACGGGATGACCGATGCGGTGCTGGCTCCGTGTTCGATTTGAGGGAGTGGAGCCAGCTGCCGGGATTGAACCGGCGACCGACGGTTTACAAAACCGTTGCTCTACCGCTGAGCTAAGCTGGCGTCCGCCGTGGCGGGCGCAAACCGTGCCAGCGGATGCGTTGGGCGTCAAGGCGACTTTTGGGTTGGACTGAAGCATTTTTTGCCGCCGGAGTGTCTGGTTTACGGCAGGTTTTGATGGACAGTGTCCAATTTCTGCCTGTATTTTTTTATTTGAAAGAAGTATTCACTGCTAATCTTGGCTGGTTTTTGACAGGAATGCCCACTTTTTAAGGTTTTTTTGAGGATTTTTCTCAATTGTGAATAGGTTGTGAATAATTATTCTGGACATTGGCATCGAGGGTGCTAAAACGGTTGTGTCGCGGTTGCAGCAGGCAATCAAGTGAACGAAGACGTAATCATATAAACCCGCCTGCTGTTTGTTCACGCCGTGCCAAACAAAGAAAGCAAACAGTAAAATGAAAACGACCAAAAACCTCCGTAATGCGGGCTTCACGCTCGTCGAAATCATGATCGTCGTGGCCATCATCGGCCTCTTGGCGGCAATCGCGATTCCGAACTTCGTCAAAGCTCGTGCCACCTCGCAGGCGAATGCTTGCATCAACAACCTCCGCCAGATTGACGCGGCGGCCAACCAGTTCGCGTTGGAAAAAGGCAAGAAGACCAGTGACGCCATCGTGTTGGGCACCGATCTCACGCCTTACATCAAGCTGACCTCGGCTGGTGTGCTTCCTCCGTGCCCCGCTGGTGGCACCTACGCCTGCACCGCGGTCGGAACGGCTCCGTCCTGCTCGCTTGGTAGCTCGGTGACTCCGTCCCACGCGCTCCCGTAATCGCTGGGTCTGAATTCAAAGCCCAAGGCGCAAGCCTTGGGCTTTTTGCTTTTTTGCCTGAAATCCAGAATTGTCCGATTCACATTCAAGCTAGCGGTGTTCTAACTTCAGAGTGCGACATTTAAACCGCATAAACAGCGTTTGTCATTTGGACATGGAAGCGGGCAGAGGTCCGCGCTTCATTGTCAAATCAGGACACCATCTGAAACCTTTGACGTTTGATTTTGGCATCAAGGATGCTAAAATCCCTGTAACCGGTTTCAGCAAGCAATCTGTGAACAGTATTGTCATTATCCTAAACCCGCTTGCTGGAAGTTCACACCGGGAAAGAAAAAAAATGAAAGCCACCCGGACACGGCGTTTGGGGGGATTTACGCTCACGGAAATCATGATTGTCATCGGCATCATCTCGTTGCTGGCGGCGATCGTGATTCCCAACCTCTTGAGGGCGGGCGCGAAATCCCAGGCCACAACCTGCATCAACAACCTGCGTCAACTGGACACTGCCATTCAGCAGTTTTCCGTCGAGGCGGGCAAGCATGTGGGCGACGTGGTCAATTACCCGAACGATCTGACGCCATATATTAAGTTGAATCGTCAAGGCGTGATTCCGCCCTGCCCAGCCAACGGAATCTATTCGCTCAACACGGTCGGCAACCAGCCGTCCGCGTATTGTTCACTGGGGACAAGCGTCACGCCGCCACACCTCCAGCCCTGAACCATACGGTTTCACAAGCGCAAGGCTCGCCTTGCGCTTTTTTTTGCCTTGATGCAGTTGACTCGCCCGTGCTTTTTCGTTACGAAGTGCCGGTGAATTCAAGGTTCCGGCAAAAAACATGACGCCTATTTTACAGACCCAAAAATTGCGCGTGGAATATCGCAGCCGCGAACTGCGCCAAGGCACGAAAATCGCCCTGCACGGCCTCGACCTCGAAGTCTGCGCCGGCGAAGTCTTCGGTTTCCTCGGCCCGAACGGTGCGGGCAAGACCACCACCATGAATGTCCTGCTTGGTTTCGTTCCGCCGACCAGCGGTTCGGCCAGCCTGTTTGGCATTGATGTGCGCCAGCCCATTTCCCGCCAGCGCATCGGCTATCTGCCGGAGCTGACTTATTACTACAAATTTCTCACCGCCGAGGAACTGCTGCGTTTCTACGGAAAAATTTTCGGCCTGACCCGCGCCGAAATGGATAAACGAATTCCCGAACTCCTGAAACTCGTCGAACTCGAGCACGCGGCGAATCGTCCCATCAAATCTTACTCCAAAGGCATGCAGCAGCGCGCCGGCCTCGCGCAGGCACTCATCAACAACCCCGATCTGCTTGTGCTCGATGAACCCACCAGCGGCCTCGACCCGCTCGGCCGCATGAAAGTCCGCGAAATCATCCAGCGCTTGAAGAACGACGGCAAAACCGTTTTCTTCTCCTCGCATGAACTCGGCGAGGTTGAATCCGTCTGTGACCGCGTGGCCATCGTCCATCAGGGCGAACTGAAAGCCGTCGGCAGCGTCAGTGAAGTCACCGGCCGCCACACCAGCTTGGAAAAAGCATTTTTGGAAATCATCGGTTTTCAATCGTCGCCCACGCTATGAATAATATTTTTGCCGTCGCCGGCGTCGTCATCAAGGAACTCTATCGGCGCAAGGATTTTTACGTCCTCTTTATCGTGACGATTTTGATCTGCCTCGTCATGGCGTCCGTCAACATCTTCAACGACGCAAAAATCGTCCGCTACCTCAAGGAAATCTGCCTGCTGCTCGTCTGGATTTCTTCTCTTGTCATTGCCATCACCACCACGTCGCGGCAGATTCCGGCGGAACGCGAAAATCGCACGCTGCTACCGCTCCTGGCCAAGCCGTTGACGCGCTCACAGCTTGTGCTGGGGAAATTTCTCGGCTGCTGGCTCGCCTGCGGGCTGACGCTGCTGTGCTTTTACGTTTTCTTCGGCGCACTTTCCGCCAGCCGTGAACATCACTGGCCGCTGCTGAATTATTTTCAAGCCGCCGTGCTGCACTGGTTCATGCTCGGCGTCGTCGTCGCGATGACACTGCTGGGATCGCTTGTGTTCGCCGCGTCATCCTCCAATTCCACCATCTGCTTCGTGGTCGTCGGCTCCATTTTGTTTGTCGCGCGGCACCTCGATCAGGTGGCGCTCACCCTGCGCGAACCCCTCCGCACGGTCATCTACTCAATCTACTTTGCCATCCCGCATCTGGAACTGTTTGACGTCCGCGATCTCGTCATCCATAGCTGGCCGCTGATTTCCTGGCTGTATTTTTCGCTCGCCCTGCTTTATGCGCTGGGCTACGTGGCGGTTTTTCTCACCGCCGCGTGCCTGGTGTTCCGTCGCAAGGCGGTGAATTGAAAAATGAATTCGCCGCGCACATTTTTTTTGCTGCTGCTTGCGTTGCTGGTTTCTTGCTTTGGCCTGGCCGCGCATTTACAGCCACAATTCCAAGCGTGGCGCGGCAGCCGCGCGTCCGGCGACATCTTCAACGTCGTCCTCGGCGACAGCCGCCGGATGTTCGCGAACAACTTCTTCGTCAAGGCTGATGCCTATTATCACAGCGGCTATTACCCGACGATGTTTGATGACACTGAAGCCTTCAAGACCACGCACATGGCGGCGGACACCGGCGCGGTCAAAGATAAAAATCACGGTGACGAACATGGCTTTCTCGGCCCGACGCGCAACTGGATTGACGCCTTTGGTCGGAATTTTTTTCCCGACCGCCACACCCATCTCGACGAGGGCGGTGCCGACGATAATTTGGGCGGCACGGAAAATGTCCGCGAAATTTTGCCGTGGCTCAAACTTTCCGCCGACCTCGACCCGGACAACCCTCAGACTTACATTGTCACCGCCTTCTGGTTACGTATGAGGATGAACAACGTTGCCGAGGCTGACGGCATTTTGCACGAAGGCTTGCGCAACTGCCCGGATAGCTACGACATCCTCTTTGAGCTGGGCCGGCTTTATAACGAAAGTTACCATGACCTCGACCGCGCGCGGAATGTTTGGGAGCAAGGCGTCCGTCTGTGGTTGAAAATATACCCCACGCTCGATCCCGAAATGCAGAAGGATCATCGCTTCATCATGGAACAGCTCACCACGCACCTCGGCAAGCTGGAGGAAGACGCCGGTAATTTACCGCATGCGATTGACTGGTTTGAAGCCGCGCAAAAAGTCTCCGCCACGCCCGCCCACATTCAGGAACAGATCAACCGGCTCAAGGGCAAACTCGGCCTGGAATTCAACCCGTTGCTGAAGCCGCTGTATTGACCGCGCAATTCCGCTTGGTCTTTCCCTCGCCGCTCTGCTTTAATTTCTGCGTGAAAGCACGCACGTCCAAACTGAAACGCCACACCTTCGAGACCCGGATTTCCATCCGCCTCAACCTCGACGGCAAAGGCAAATCCAAGATCCAGACCGGCCTTCCGTTTTTTGACCACATGCTCACGCTGTTCGCCAAGCACGCCACCGTGGATTTGGACCTGCGTTGCGATGGCGATCTGGAAGTGGACGCGCATCACACCGTCGAAGATTGCGGCATCGCGCTCGGTCAGGCCATCGCCGCCGCGCTCGGCGACAAACGCGGCATCCGGCGCTACGGTCACGGCTTTCATCCGCAAAATCCGTTCACCGGCGAAGCGTATGTGCCGATGGATGAATGCCTGGCGCGCTGCGTCGTGGATTTCAGCGGACGGCCATTTTTGGTCTGGCGCGGGCTAGATAAATTTTCGCAGAAAATTTCCGACGCGGAAAAAAATCAGGACGCGTCAAGCCGTTTTCGGTTTGGCCTCGCGCGGGAATTTTTTCAGGGTTTCGCGAACGAAGCCCGGTGCAATCTCCATCTCGAACTCCTCTACGGCGACGAGCCGCATCACATCGTCGAGGCGTTGTTCAAGGCCTTCGCGCGTGCCGTGGATGCGGCGCGCCGCCACGATCCGCGCATCGCCGGGCAGTTGCCGAGCACCAAGGGTAAATTGTAAATTCTTCGTATGCGTATTTTGTCCGGCATCCAGCCCAGCGGCGCGCTGCACCTCGGAAATTATTTCGGGATGATGCAGCCCGCCATCGCCCTCCAGCAAAAAGGCGAGGCGTTTTATTTCATCGCCGATTACCACTCGATGACCTCGCTGTTCGACGCCAAACAGCGCCGGAAAAATTCCTTGGACGTGGCGCTGGATTTTCTCGCGTGCGGCCTTGATCCAAAAAAATCCGTCTTCTTCCGCCAGTCCGATGTGCCGGAAGTGTGCGAGTTGGCGTGGATTCTTTCGACGCTCACGCCCATGTCCATGCTGGAAAAAGCACACTCGTTCAAAGACAAGTCGGCGAAGGGAATCCCCATTAACCACGGCCTTTTTGCTTATCCCGTGCTGATGGCGGCGGACATTTTGATTTACGATTCCAATATCGTTCCCGTCGGTCAGGATCAGAAACAGCACGTCGAAATGACGCGCGACATCGCCGTGAAATTCAACGAGACCTACGGCGAAACCTTCGTGATTCCCGAACCGCAGATTAAGGGTGAGACAGCAAAAGTCCCCGGCCTCGACGGCGAGAAAATGTCCAAAAGCTACGGCAACACGCTGGAAATTTTCGGCGAGGAAAAGCCGCTGCGCAAAAAAGTCATGGGCATCAAGATGGATTCCCGGACGCCGGAAGAACCCAAGCCTGACGCGGAAAAAAATCTCGCTATCGAACTGCTTAAGCTCGTCGCGCCCGCCGAAGTCGCAGCGGATTTTGAAGCGCGCCTCCGCGCCGGCGGACTCGGCTACGGTGATTTGAAAAAAGGTTTGTTCGAGAACTACTGGAATCATTTTGCTGACGCGCGAAAAAAACGCGCCGAACTCGCAGCCAATCTGGATTACGTCAACACCGTCCTTGCCGACGGCGCCACCAAAGCCCGCACGCTGGCCCAGACCGTTTTGAAACGCGCACGGAAGAATTGCGGTTTGGAATGAATCCATCTGCAGCCAAGCAAACGGTCGCAACTCGTTTGCGCCTGCGCATCACCTCAACCGCCGAAACCATCGTGCGTGGCGGCCACCCGTGGTTGTTCGCCGACAGCATCCGTGAACAAAATCGCGCGGGACAGACCGGCGAACTCGCCGTTATCTACGACCGCAATGACAAATTTCTCGCCGTCGGTTTGTTTGATGCCGAATCGCCCATTCGCGTCCGCATCCTGCACGCCGGTAAGCCGCAAACCATCGATTTTGCTTGGTGGAACGCGCATCTGGAAAAAACGCTCGCCCGCCGTGCGAATCTTTTTGACGCCACCACCACCGGTTACCGCCTTATCCACGGCGAGAGCGACGGTTGGCCGGCGCTCGTGTTGGATCGTTATGACACGACCCTTGTGCTGAAAATTTACACCGCCGCGTGGTTCCCGCGGTTGGATGAAATTCTCTCACTGTTCAAAGAAAAAATTCCGTGCGAGCGAATCGTCCTCCGCTTGAGCCGAAACATCCAGGACGGCGCGAAAAAACAATTTCAGCGGCGCGACGGGCAAATCATTTTTGGTTCAACCCCGGAAGGCCCGGTCATTTTTTCGGAAAACGGCGTGCGGTTTGAAGCCGATGTTTTGCGCGGACAGAAAACCGGATTTTTTCTCGACCAGCGTGAAAACCGCGCCGAGGTGGAAAATCTTTCGCGTGGTAGAAAAGTTTTGAACGCCTTCAGTTTTTCCGGCGGCTTCTCGGTGTATGCCGCGCGCGGCGGCGCGAAGTCCGTAACCGACCTCGACATCAGCGCCCACGCGCTCGAATCGGCAAAGCGAAATTTTGCATTGAATAAAAGTTTTCCCAGTGTGACCACTTGCCGCCATGAAACCGTGCAGGCCGACACGTTTGAATGGCTGCCAACGGTAAAAGAAAATTTTGACCTGATCGTGCTCGACCCGCCGTCGCTCGCCAAGCGCGCAATGGAACGCGAAGGCGCAATTCACGCCTACGAAAAGTTGAATTCACTTGGAATCGCAAGGCTTTCGCGCGATGGCATTTTGGTGGCCGGTTCGTGTTCCGCGCACGTTTCAGCGGCGG
>CAIKKJ010000058.1 GCA_903827955.1 uncultured Verrucomicrobia subdivision 3 bacterium | reverse complement strand
CACGAACATCGCCTCGGCCATCGCCGACACGCTGGATCCGAACCCGACGAACAACACCGGCGTCGCGCCCGCGTCACAGGCGTTGACCACAGTTTCGTTTGCCCAGTTTGCGTGGTTGGCGGGCACACCGATCTTTAATCCGCAGACCGGCTTGTATGAAGAGACCGTCGTGGTGACGAACACCGGCAACGGCACCGTCGCGGGCTTCCAGCTTTACGTCACGATTTTGACGACGAATGTGTATCTGTGGAACGCCACCGGCACGAATGCCGGCGGGCCGTTTGTGCAATACAGCTATCCGCTCGACCCGAGCAATCACGTGAGCCTCGCGTTGGAATTTTATGATCCGCTGCGCGTGGCCTTCACGAACACGCTGCGGGTCGTCCCGATTATTCCCGGCAGCACGGGCGTGGCGGGCACGAACGGTTTTGTGGGCGTGAATAAAATTTTCACGGACACGCGCACCAACGACACCCGCTTCGTCATCGAGTTCCCCTCGACGCCGGGCAGTGTTTACACCGTGATTTACAGCGCCGATCTGGTGAATTGGAAAGTTGCGACACCGAGCGTGTCCGCGACGGCGAACGTCACGCAGTGGTATGACGACGGCCCGCCGAAAACCGAAAGCGCGCCGATGTCCGTGACGAACCGGTTCTACCGCGTCATCAAGAACTAATAAATCGCATGAAGAATTATCACACAGGTTGGCGAGTGCCGGTGACGAGCGCACTGCTCTTTGCCACCGCCGTTTCCGCCGAGCAGAACGAGCAGACCTATTTGAACTCCACCAACCGCGTGACGCTATCGCTGCGGTTCGGGCTGAACATCAGCGGTGGATTCAAGGGCGTGGGCAGCACCTTTGCGCCCGGCGCACCGCTGGCGAACTCGCGCTTCACGCGCCACGGCGACAAATATAATTACGACGATGGCTTTGCCTTGCCCGACGGCAGCGGCAGCACGGACGGCTACACTTGGTATTGGGGCTACGACAGCACCAGCCAAATCAACGCGTCCGGCGCGAATTCTATTGATCTGCATCGCACCGATGCCATCGGCCTGCCCAAAAGAAATGCCAGCGAAGATGACTCGCCGTATCTGGGAGCCGAACTGGCCTACGCTTACGAATTGCGCAAGGACGACTGGCGGCATCTTTACTACGGCGTGGAGTTTGCGGTGAACTGGATGCCGATTTCCTTCGGCGGCACAAGCCTCTACAACCTCACGCTGTCGCACGTCACGGATACTTACGGCTACACGCCGGGCACGACCGTGCCGACCTCGCAACTGCCGTATGAAGGCGATTTCACGCACGGAAATTTTTCCATTTTTTATCCGCGCACCGGCACGTCCACTTCGCTGTCCTCGGCTACGCTGCTCGTGCAGCAGGATTTTGATGCGAATCTTTGGGGCTTTCGTGTCGGGCCTTACATCGAATACATGCCGTCCGAGAAATGGAATCTGCATCTCTCCGGCGGCCTCGCAGTGGGATTATTGTCGGCCGAAGCTTCGTGGAAGGAAACGCTCACCGTGCCCGGCGGCGGACCGAACGCCAGCACGTCCGTCAGCGGTGGCGGCGATGACGTGGCGTTGCTCGCCGGTTTTTACATCGGGCTGGACGCTGAATACAAATTCAACGAACGCTGGTCGGTAGAGGCGGGCGTGCAGTATCAGGACATCGGCAATTACAACCACGACTTCGGTGGCCGCAGCGTGGAACTGGACTTGAGCCAGTCTGTTTTTGTCCACGCGGGCATCAGTTACAGCTTCTGAAAACATTTGGCGTGGCGTCGTCGCTGTCGGTGACATTGTTGCCCCGGCGCGGGTAGAACAAACTTTGCGGGCGCGGCGCGGAAACGGTAAGCTCGGTCAATGGCAAAACCCAATTTCATCGAGCTGCCCGGCTGCGACCCAATCCAGATTATTTTTGAAGACCGCTCGGTCATCGCGATTGACAAGCCGCGCGGCTGGATGCTCGTGCCGGATTCGTGGCGCAAAACGAACTGGAATTTGCAGACGGCAATTGATTCCTCCATCCGCGCCGATGATTTCTGGGCACGCTCGCGGAATCTGCGCTACCTCCGGCATGTTCACCGGCTGGACGCCGACACCAGCGGCGTGATGCTTTTTGCGAAAAGCGAAGGCGCGATGCGGGCGATGGGCGATTTGTTCGAGTCGCGCCGGATGGAAAAAACTTACCTCGCCGTCGTCGAAGGCGTGCCGAAGGAAAAGCAATGGACGTGTGAACTGCCCATCGGCCCCGATCCGTTGAACTTCGGCAAAATGCGCGTGGATCACACCGAGGAAGGCAAGGAATCCGAAACGTATTTCCGCGTGTTACTGAGCAACGAACGCTTCACGCTCATCGAAGCTAGCCCGTTGACGGGGCGCACGCACCAGATTCGCTTGCACCTTGCGGAGTCCGGCAGTCCGATCATGTGCGACGAACTTTATGGCCGCGTGGAAAAAGGTTTCCGCCTCGGCCTGCGCGCCGTGCGGCTGGCGTATCACGACACGTTCACGCGACGGCCGGTCAACATCATCGCGCCGTGCGAAAGTTTTCTCCGCGAGTTCAATTTCAAGCTCACGCCGGAACTGCTGGCGTCAAAATGGATCCGCCAGCGGTTTGTGAAAACGGAAAACGGAACCGGCGCAAAACCGCCGCTACCCGTGAAGAAAAATTCCGCCGGTCAGTAATGCACCGCACAGCCGTAGGGCTTGGTTTGGGCGACTTCCACGGGTTTGCCCGTGAGCAGATTTTCCACCGCGGCCTTGATGTAATTTTTCGCCGTGCGCGGATCGCCGAACGGTTTGGGGCGATTGTCCATCGCGCCGTCGTAGGCGAGCTTGCCGTCGGCGGCGATGACGAAAACGTGCGGCGTGGTCTTCATGTCGTAAGCGTGGCCGATGGTGCCGGCGGAATCATCAATCCACGCGGTCGCGGCGATTTTCAACTCGCGCCATTCCTTCTGCGCCTCGGCCGCCGTGCGATGGCTGGGATTTTTCGGGTTCACAGAATTTATAAGCAGCCAGACGACGCCTTTGCCGGTGAGTTCTTTTTGCAGTTCTTGGGCCGCGCCCTGGTAATGGTTGTGACAATACGGGCAGTCCGAGTTGTAAGATTCGAGGACGACAATCTTGCCCTGGTAATCCGCGAGCTTGATAGTTTTGCCGGTGATGTCCGTGCCGGTGAAGTCCGGCGCGGGCTTGCCGATTTCGGCAGCGAATAGCGAGGTGGCGAGGCCGAGCAATGTGGCGAGGGCGAGAGTGCGTTTCATTTTAGTTTTAGCTGGAGTTAAAATTTTTTCTGCGGGAATGGTTCTTAGCCATGGCGCGTTTTCATCGTGGTATCAGATGAAAACTTTGACCGCAGGTTTCAACAATCGTTCAATGTGACGCCGCGTCGAGCTTTTCGAGGACGATGCCGGGTGTGAGGACTTCGGGCAGGACAAACGGTGAAGCATTCGTGTCTTTCGGAAACACCAGCACCAGTGGCACGCCGGCGCGGTTGTAGCGGTTGAGTTCCGCCGTGATACTGTCGGGAAAATGCGTGTAATCCGCGCGGTAGGCGACGGCATTGATCTCTTTCAGTTTGTTGCTGACGGACGCGATCTCGATGCTGGTCTCGGCGTTCACGCGGCAAGTCAGGCACCAGTCGGCGGTGAAATCCACCAGCACCGGATGGCCGGCGGCGCGAGCTTTCGCCACGTCTTCCAGCGACCACGATTTTTGCTGCCAGAAGCCGTTCGTGGTCGTGAGTTCGGAACCCGCCGCATCCACGATGCGCGGCTTGCGCCAGTCGAGTTGTTTCTCCAACGCAAACGCATAACCCGCCGCAAGCAT